>JBARBA010000461.1:0-15249 GCA_049792555.1 Anaerolineales bacterium | reverse complement strand
GTCTGAATATGCTAACAAAAATACTGGGGCCAATCAGAAAAATATCTGCCCGCGGAAAAACATCGCCGGGGACGCCCGGAAAAAAGTTCGCCTTTGTGCGGTCATCCCGGCGGTTTTGGGGATATGCACAAAGGCGAACTTTTTTCCGGGCGTCCCCGGCGATGTTTTTCCGCGGGCAGATATTTTTCTGATTGGCCCCAGTATTTTTGTTAGCATATTCAGACTCCTTTTCACGTCTTTCTTAACGTTTGATGAATCAAGGCTTCACAGTGAAGGATGAAAATCTATTTTCGTAGCAAAGAAAAGATTTTAAACTTCGTGTTTGCTTGCCCCCGCCAGGGGGTCGTGTACTTCGTGGATAAAAAGATTTTAAGAAAAGCGTGGACTCCTTTTGAGCGCGCGTCAACGATTGTGATGCACCGGGGCAAAACGATAGGCTTCGGGCGCGCTGTTGACGTTGTGGGCGCGCAAGATTTTCCCGTCGCTGACGTAAATGCGGTAGCCGGTTTTGTACATTAACAGGCCGAAGTATCGTTCCAGCGCGTGGGCCAGCGTGCCGTCCACCTGGCCCTGTTCGGGGTCGAAATCGTTGATGTTCAGGTGCAACAAAGTGAGCGGGAACAGACTGTCCATCCTGAACCAGAACATGGATCCGGCAACGAAGCGGAACTCCTCGCCGGAGTACCCAAGGTCGGCGCGACGCGCCAGTTTTTCGATATTTTCCTTGTTGGACGCCAGGTAGTACTCGGACGAGACGACGTGTCCATCCGGGGCGATGATGCCCAACTGGCGCAGGGTGTCTTTGTGAAAGGCTTTCGTGATGGTCTGGATCAATTTGGGGGCGCCGATCAGTTTTTCGTACAGGTCGATGCGCCAAACGTCGCCATCCTCGCGATGTTTGGACTTTTTGGTGTGCAGCTTAAGCGCCTGTTGGTATGGGTGGCGCGCGGCGGCGGTATACATGCGCAGGAAAGGCGCCACGTCGCGTCCGCGGTTAGGGCAGCGATAAATATAGGTGTCTTTGTGCCAGGTTGTGAACAGCGTTGTATCCACCTGCACCGCATCGGGGATGGAGATGAACAGGTCAAAATCGCCGCGCAGGTTATTGAGATACAGGCTCAATTCCTCCCACATATCCGGGTAAAACAGGTGCAGGAAAACAGCCGTGTCATGGGATTTTTGGATCGTCCGTCCAAAGAGCCGTTTTTCTTCTTCCAGGCGCGGGTCTTCCGTCGACAGCGCGCGCAGCGCGTCAGCGGTCGCCTGGAGGTAGGCGTAGCCGTACTGGCGGTCGGGTTCGAGGTGCGCGCCCTCGGCCCATTCGTTCCAGGCGTTGACGAAAACGAATCGTTTTTCGGGGTCGGATTCGGTCTGGATGGTTTCCTGACAGATGTGGGTCAGCCAGCTTTGGTAGGCGCGCGGAGTCGAAAAGACAAAGCTGAATCCGCGTTCCGGTTTGCGGGCTTCGTTGTCCCATCCGGGAAATACGCCGCGAAAAAGCTTGAAACGCGGCAACTGCCGATACCCATAGTTGCGGATAACGTCGTAATAGCTGAAAATTTTCCCTTTGTACTGCGGGTTCAGGACTTTCATACACCCGTTGATGACGGGAAGCGTCGTCTGGTTGTTGAGGGGCGGAAATTCGAGCGCGGCGTCGAACCCAATCTCTTGCGGATCGCTAAAACCAAACGCCTGCACGCCCACCAAATACGGATTGCCCAGCCCTTCCTGGATGCAGTATTCGCGCCAACGTTTGGCGGTATGGGCCGGTTCAGGCAGGAGTTGCGGGCGATAGACGATGAGCAGCGGGCGTCCGCCGATGCGGATGTAGCGCGGGTCGCGCAAAAGGGGGGCCAAATCGCGGATGAAAGCGATATCGCTTGCGGGGGTGTGTTCCTGGGCGATGAGAATGTCGTTTTCCAGGCCATCCCAGCGGCGCGTCCAGTTTTCGTTGGCCCAGCAGACACAGAAGGGAAAATCGATGTTTGGGTTGTGCAGGTAGTTTTCGAGCGGCCTTTCAAGCAGGCGTTTGCCGTGGAACCAGTAATAATAAAAGGCAAAACCATGCAGACCGTATTGGCGGGCCAGTTCCACCTGGCGTTCTTCCACTTCGGGCAGGCGCAGGTCGTAAAATCCGAGTTCGCCGGGCAGGTGCGGCTGGTGGTGCCCCAAAAATTGCGGGACCGCTTTCGAAACGTTGTTCCACTCGGTAAATCCGCGCCCCCACCAGGCGTCATTTTCAGGGATGGGGTGGAATTGCGGCAGGTAAAAGGCGATCAGCTTGACCAGCGCCTGTTCGGGCGAGAGTTCGTTTTCGGTTAAGGATACATATCCTTCCGCATTTTTTGCGCCGGCGACGTCCAGGTAATTTTGGTAGAGTTGTGTATAAATGCTGACGCTCGATTGGCCTTCCAGTTCTGCGAATGTGGGTTCGGGGAGGGGCTTTGCAAGGCCCAACCGGTTGCGGGTTTTGCTCCAGAAGGCGCTCCGGCCTTCCACGCGCATCACTTCCCAGCTCCGGGCCAGCAAAGCGCCAACCCTGCGTATGGGCCGCAGGAACCATCGATCGGCCAGCCCGGAAGAGGCGGGCAAAGACTTCATGGGAGCATTTTCCCGGTTTTCTTTTTTCAAACGGTTCATCTTTCTCCAAAGAAAAGATTATTAAAAATTGGCTCTTCCGCTTTAAAAAGGGAAAAGCAAAACCCTATCCGCAGATTTTCGCCGATGGCACAGATTTTTTGCAGCAATTCCAAATTTGAAAACCCTGGCGAACCGCGAAGAGCGCACACCGTCCTGGCGTTCGGTGCCAGGGAAGAACGCGAAGGAAAATCAAAAAAATAGCCTTATGTTTTTGTTTTTCTCACCTGCCCTTGCGGGCGGTGCAAGGGTAGCGTCCTTCGCGTACTTGGCGGTTCGATGATCTTTTTTAGCACACAGTGCCACACAACCTGATAAAAGCATGGTTGATTTTAAAAATTGAATTCTAAATTTGGAATTGCTGATTTTTTTGCCTTATCTGCGTAAATCTGTGTCATCTGTGGATGAATCTCGTCAGAAACGGGAGAGCCTAGAAATTCAAATCGTATCCCAGCATGGTCATTGTCTCGCCGGCAATTTTTATGAACAACTTTTGATTTTCGGCGGTCCAATTTTTCCAGGGTTCTTTGGGCATCAAGGAAGGGTCCTTTGCTTTCTTGATGTCGCTTTTCTCGACATTCAAGTAACTCGAATTTATGCGCTTTGTGCGTATGAAAGTGACGGATTCAGGACAAGGTTCCAACCCAAGGAATTGATAGAGAAGTCCAAACTCCTTTTCGGAATCTGCGACCAGGTTTTCATTTCGGATTTCATGGACGCAGTCTGGAAATTGGCGCATGATATTCAAGCCCTTGTTCACGTAATGCACCCAGGCTTTGCACGCAAGCTCGAAGTCATTAAACTCTGCGCCGGCAAACCCACTTGTGAGCATGGAGTTTACGACGGCGCGGCCATCTCGTATGATATGAATAAACTTCGCTTGAGGAAAATAGACCATCAGCTCGGAAACGACAGTGGTATAGGCCGGTGTGGCGTCGATCCATATTTTGTCCCCCGACCTGCTCCTGAACATTAAATCCAAACCCTTCCCGATATAGGAGGCAAACTCGGCATAGGATACTTTGTGTTTAACAAGCCAAACCCGGTTCTCCTGGCTTGCAACGGCGCGCTGGTAGTGTTCGAAAAACCACGGCGTTCGGAGTAAATAGAGAAGAATATCCGATTCGGCAGATGTCCATAGAGCGGGATGTTCGGCCATTGCCCATGATAAAGCGCTCGTCCCTGAGCGCGGACACCCGATAATGAAAATATTCGAAAGGCCTTTGTCCACCTGGGTTTTACGCCAGGCCAATTCCCAATCCAAATCCAACGGCTTCTGCGGCTCTTTGCTTGTCGATGGGGTTACGGGTACCGGTACCGCCTTTTTTCCCAAAAGGCGTCGCCGGGCCTCTTTTACGGAGGCGACCAAGCCGTGATTCTTAAGATACGAGATCGACTTTCCAAAAAAGGAAGCGCTTTGGGGGATCATATTTTCCCTGCCTTCGCGGAGAGCGTTTGGATTGGATGGAATGCCAGCAGAGTCTTTGTTTTTATCAGGCGCGTTGCGGGTTGGCGCGACTCCCATATCCGGGCTTGTCCCCTGCGGCGCATGATCCCCTTCCACGAATCGGCTCACAAAAAAGTCCATGATTTGGTTGGTCATCCCTCCTTGAACGTGGCGCAAGTCCTCGTCCCAGGCCAGGTCGCGGGCGGAATTCATAACGATTTCGTAGCTGGGAAAATATTGCACGTTGTCGTGCCGCGCGGCCCAATCCTGGGCCACTACGCGGAGAGTCGACTTGGAGTACGTATTTGCGACCACAATATCCTGCCCGGTGAACGTAGCCTGTAGCGGGACCGGCGATGTGGTGACGACGATGTGCAGATCCGGGTGTCCATAAGTTGTGAGCAACTCGTAGAGTTTTTCCAGGTTCTCCATGTTTTGCGGGTAATTCGAACACTGGAACTCGTACCGATCAGGGTAAAGTTCCAATATTTCTTTGGTGGGAGTGGAATTCAGGTATAAGTTCGTCTGTGTGTCGTACCAAACCTCCACCAGCCCCAGTGTGAGGAACAGGACGCGACAATTCCGTATTTTTTGCGTGACATTCGTAATGATGCGGCGACGATCCAGGGTGCCGGCGTGGTCCACCACCGTCAGGGTTGGGTTGATATGCGGATCGATGCAGCGCTTGTCATCCAAATCGACGAGGCTCTCTTCGGGAAATTTGGCCGAAGGGTCCAGCGCCCACGTCAATTCATTTAAGATCGAAAAGGTGGTGTATTTGTTCATAAAACCGAGAGCCGTCACCTTCCCGCCGCTTACCTCGAATTGGTTGAAGTCGCTCGACATGCTCTCCACCTCGAACCCGCGGTGGTGCAGCGCTTTCTCAATGCCGCGGGCAAAGCATGAGCCAATCGCGTAAACGTGATCGCTCTTGCTAATGCGGAAAGTCGCTTCAACCTCGGGGAGGAAAACCGGTTTGCGCAGACGCTGGCAGGCGAAAGGGCCGGCGGTATCCTTCATTTCGATCCCTTCTTTGGACCAACGCGAATGTTCCTGCGTAAATTTCTTGATGGCGGTTGCGCTGCTGTGTTTGGGGTTAATGTAATTCAAGGATGTTTCTCCTTCTACTTTTCCGGGCCGAACTTAAAGCATTATACATCTTCAAGAATGTCGAACTGTTGGCGTCAATCCTTATAGCTCCTTGAAAACACCCAACAGTTTGGACGAAATCACGGGGCGCGAATAGTTTTGGCGAATGAAATCCAGGCCATTCCTTGAAAGCAAATTCCAGCTTTCCGGCGTTGTGAAAGCCCTGACGATGGCCTCTGCAAACGCAGCGGGGGTATCTGCAACCAGGATGTTCTCGCCGTTCGTCAACCCGATTCCTTCGGTTGCGACGCTTGTTGCTATGCAAGGGACGCCGTAGCCAAGACTCGCCAAAACCTTTCCCTTGATGCCTGCGCCGTATCGTATGGGCGCCACCGATAATTTGGCCGTCGTAAACAAGCTCCCCAGGTCTTCGACAAATCCCTTCACAACGATGGTATCGCTTGCCAGGTCCAGAATTTCCTGGGGCGCATCGGGGCCGGCAATCACAAATCGCGTACCGGGCAGTTTTTGAGAAACAAGCGGCCAGATCTCATTTGCAAAGTAAAGCACGGCGTCAATATTCGGCGTGTGCATAAATCCGCCCAGAAAAACGACATCGTTTCGCTCGTCGTACCCATTCTCCGGTTCGAATATGTCCGCCGGAAAGGGCACAACCCTTACCTTTGCATTGGGAAGGAGATCAGATAGAAGCTTTGCTTCCACGTTGCTCACAACCAGCGTGCAATCGGATTTTTGGATAATGTCCAATTCAATTTCCCGAATTTTACGCGCGCTTTCGAGGTCATCGTCTTTCTTACTTAATGCAGCGGCGCGCTCCAACCGCATAAAATGCAAGTCAATGGTGTTGAAAACAACTTTTGCCTGGGGCGCGAATTCTTTTACGCAGTCGATTAATCCTGCCGCCACAGATGCGCGTGAAATAATCACGTAGTCGAAGCGAGCGCCATTTTGTTCGATGTAATCTTCAGAGGAGGCCAGATAAGGCGAATAAATGCACTCGATGCCTTTTTTTTGCAGGGATTGAGTGTAATGGTCGGCATAGCGCGCATCAAAATGAGTCAAGAGTGCGACGGCATACCCATTATCGCGCAGCGTCGTCATGTAACATTCGGACAATATCGCCCCGGCATTGCGATCAGGTTGGGGCGTAAGATCATCAATATATAATACCTGTGCTCTTGATAAACGATCCCGTTGGACGTAATCGGGGGTTTCGCCGGGCAGGCCGTACGATGCGAGTGTGCTTTGCCAGGTAGCGTAGAATTTTTTGTGGTTGACGACCTGATACTGTTTGATGCCGCTGGTCAAATCGACCCCGTTTGAGCCGCCCTCGAAATGCGTTATTTGCGAAAATGGCTGGTAAATCACTTTATAGCCCGCCCGCCGAACTTTAAAAGCAAGATCGACATCCTCGTAGTATGCCGGTTGATATTGCAGATCAAAGCCTCCCAGACTTTCCCAAAGTGTTTTGGGTAGCATGATGCTTGCCCCGGAGATGTAATCCGCATCGCGCACATAATTATAGATACAGTTCTGGGGATCATCATTACGGCCGTAGTTCTTCCCTGTGCCATCCGCCCAAATAATCCCCCCTGCTTCCTGCAGCTTTTCATTTGGATAAATCAACTTCGAGCCGGCCAGGCCCGCGCGTGGAACAAGCGAAAAGGTTGCCAATAAATTATCAAGCCAAAGCGCGCGAACGCGCGTATCGTTATTTAAAAAGACAAGATATTTACCGTTTGCTCTTTTGGCGGCTTCATTACAACTGACCAGGAAGCCCCGGTTGTTGGCGCTCCGAATGTACCTTATGCCCCGGATTTTTTCCAATAATTTTTGCGTCTTGTCTGTGGAGGCATCATCCATCACGATGACTTCATAAGCTGCTTGATCCTGGCTGGCTGCAATGGCTACCAGGCAATTTAATGTATATTCGATCTGGTTATAAACCGGGATGATGATCGAGACGGTGGGAGATTCCAAAACGGGATTTTTGTATAAGAGGGCATTCTGTTTTGCCAACCTGTTTATTTCCCGATTTGTTTTTATCACCGCCAGGATTTTCTTGATACCAACCGTGATTTTGTTCGTTTTTATCCAAACCAGGATTTTTCTGATGGCAGCCAGGGTTGTTTGCGCTGTTCTTTCCCGAAGACTGCCATGCGGGATAACAACATCTCGAATTTTTCGAAGGTCTGCAATCAGCCGCCAGCTCCGACTCTGGAGGATATTATTAACTTCGGCAACCCGCAGGTCAAGTTGTTGACTAAGTTGTTCGATGGCTTTTTCTTGTTTTTTTATGAGCTTCTCTTGAGATTGAATCGTATGCGCATTCCTCATCAAACGGACGCGCATATCGTTGACCCATTGCTCAGGAGCCGATTTTGCCTCACCCGCTTTTTCTTTTTCTGCGGACTCGAAGGGGGTTTTATCAGCCTGGTTCTGGACGGCGAGTTGAAAAACGGGGCCTGCCTGAACGCATAACCCGGAATACATCTCTTTGACTTCAGGATAATCATCCAAATTCGACAGGTCGGCAAGAGAGACCTTATTATGCTTTCGTGACAGGTTTACTGAATTGCAGGCAACCTCGATAGTTTGATGATCTGCCGGCAGGTTCAAAAATGAAACCAGGCGATGCAGTTCGGCCTGGGCATCGTAAAAGAAAGCATCATAGTGAGTGACGATTCGATCCTGGGGTGGAACCGCATTCAGCAGTTGCCTGTAATATTCATGCCACAACCGCATTGCAAAGACGTCTGATGAAGACCCGCGCTTCGAGAGGGATTGCGCAACTTCGTAAGGGTTTCGCAGGCATACAACGACCTTCAAATTTGGGACAAGTCGCTGCCAGAAAGGAAAGATCAACGAATTGCGCGGGTCTTTCCAGCCCCAGGGAGCATGGGGATTCATGTCTTTTATTATTTCTACGGCATCCTTGCGATACAGGTTAAGTAAACCGGGGAGTTTCGATCCAAGCTCTTCAACGGGGGGCGCGTCCCAACTGCTTTTCAGGCTGGACAAGATTCTTTCGTTCATTCGGACGAAATGAACGTTTTCCCAGAAACCTTCCGGGTTGTCGAGCGCTCCGGGCATCAAGTCGTTTTCTTCCCCCAGGTATAGACCGCATAAATTCAGCAGTCTGGCAATCATGGATGTGCCAGAGCGGTGCATTCCAGCAATAGCAACAGGCATTACGTACCTCCGCGCATAAATTACCCGGGAATTACTTTCGGATCAAACGGATTTCCCGTCCGAACAAAGTGCGACGGGTAAACGCTATCCGGTCGAACGGGCAGCGAATTTCAATTGGCCCTTTGTTTCTTAAAGACAGGCTTGTCGGAGTTTGTGGTACCGGGCTTGATCGTTTCCACATAAGTATTTACGACATCCTCGGTGGGGCCGAGTAGTTTAAGCTTGCCTTTTTCAAGCCAGGCAACCCGCTGACAAAAGTGGCGGATTCGCTGGGAATTATGAGTCACCAAAAGCGTGGTTGTTCCCCGTGCCTTATAGGTCTCAATGCGCTCAAAACATTTTGCCTGGAAGGCTTCATCGCCTACAGCCAGCACTTCATCCACAATCAAAATCTCGGGTTCGCTGTCGGTGGCAACGGCAAACCCCAGCCGCGCTACCATGCCGGATGAGTAGGTGCGGATGGGAGCGTCAATAAAGCCTTCCAACCCCGCAAACTCAACGATTGACTCGAATTTTTCCTTCATTTGTTTTTGGGTGAATCCCAAAAGGGTGCCGTTCAGGAATATGTTTTCGCGGCCTGTCAGTTCCTGGTGAAAACCTGCGCCAACCGAAAGCAAGGGAGCTACATTTCCCTTGACCCAAATTCGTCCGGCGGTGGGTCTCAGCACTCGGGCGACCATTTTTAGCAGGGTGCTTTTTCCGGCTCCGTTTTGGCCGATAATTCCAAAGACTTCGCCCTTATTGACGGTAAAAGAAACGTCCTTGAGCGCCCAGAATTCTTCGTTGATGATCTTGCCCTGCACTTTGCGGATGGCATATTCTTTGAAAGAACTGATCCGTTCGCGTGGAACGTAATATCGCAAACTGGCGTTCTCGATTTTTACGACAGGTTCTGTTTCAAAGGGGGGGGGGATGATGGACATGGTTATTATCCTCTCAGCACGAATTCTTCGGTTTGTCTGGAAAACAGCAACCAGCCAACGATCAGGACAACCAAAGAGACTGCGGCAGCCAAAAGAAAATCATGTTGAATGGTTACGAGATCGCTGTAGAAAGCGTCGCGCATGAGGTTGACAATGTATAACATGGGGTTGAAAGCCAATATGTTCCTGACTGATTCGGGCAGGGTATCGTAGGGATAGATGATGGGCGTGGCGTAGAACCAGCCGGTAAGGATGACCTGGTACATTTCGGCAATGTCATGGAAATAGAGCGCCATACTGGCGACAATTAATCCAGCCCCCAGTGAGAAACTGGCCAGGAAAAACATATAGGCCGGGACAAACAAAATGTGCCACGAAAGTGGGGATCCTATGGCGATCTTGACCAGGATCAAGGGCACGAAGGCCAGCACCAGGTTAACCAGGGCCGTTCCAACGGCTGCAATGGCAAAACTGGCGCGGGGAATGTAGATACGCTGGAACAAATCTTCGCCCCAAATCAGGTTCTTGATGATGGCCGTTGAAGTCTGGCTAAAGAAGTTAAAGGCCAGCAACCCGCTCAAGAGATAGACTGGAAAGAACTGTTGGCGGTGGAAGAAATCCTGAAACACGAGCGTCATGATAATCATGACGCCCAAAGGATTGAGCATTGTCCAAATAACGCCAAGCACAGAGCGTTTGTATCGGGTGGTGATATCCCTGCGTATCAAGTGAGCGATCAGGTCTTTGTAACGAAAAGCGTTGACGATTTCTTCAATTGCGGGGTTCATCCGCTTGTCTGAGTCGTAGATCATGTTTACTCCACTTCAAAAGTTTCCGAGCCAGAAATTGTCTCATACCGAATATGATATGTCAAGCGCCTGACGATGGCGACAAAAAACCGAAACCAATTTGCCAGAAGGTTCAAGCTATGTTATGCTCATAGATTGGAAACTTCCCAGGAGAACAAATGAAACGACAACAACGCAACCAAACCTTTCTTTTGAGCTTGACCGCCGCCCTGATATCCATCCTGCTTTCAGCCTGCGGAGCGAGCGCCCCAAGCCCCACCCCCACCCCGACGGCTTTCAGCGCCGAGGCCATTTACACCGCCGCCGCGCAGACCATGATCGCGCAACTGACCGGCACGGCTGCCGCCAACCCAAGCGCGACGCCCACGCCCAGCGCAACCGTCACCCCCACCGGGACGATTACCCCAACGCCGGCCAACACTACCGTGCAATATGTGGCGCCTCTGTTGCCGCTCTGGACGCCCACCACCACCGGCACGCCCGGCTCGCCCACGCCCACACCCACAGCCACCTTTGGCGCGGTGGGCTGCAATAATTCGGCCCTGCTGCAGGATGTTACCATCCCTGATGGAACCACCGTCCAAGGGGGCTATGATTTCACCAAGACCTGGTTGGTCCAGAACACCGGCACCTGCTCGTGGACGTTCGATTTCAAGTTCACCTTCATCGGCGGCGACCTGATGAACAGCGACACGTTCAAGATCCGCCGCACGGTGGGGCCAAACCTGACAACGGAAATTTCCGTCGTCCTGACTGCGCCAGACACCCCCGGCGCGTACACCGGCTACTGGCGCATGGCCGACGACACAGGCGCGCAGTTCGGCGTATCCTTCCCCGTCTCCATCAAAGTGGCCGGAGCCACCTACACCCCAATACCCGCGGATACCATGACGCCGACGCCCCCCGCAACAGCCGCAAACACGCGTACACCCAAACCCCCGACATCGACGCCCAAGCCCACAACGGTAACAGCTACTCCCCTACCACCGACGGCAACTACTCCCCCACCACCACCGACGGCAACTACTCCGCCGCCGCTGCCGACAGAGACTGAAACGCCGATACCAACTGGCACGTAATCCATCAAAAGGAGCCGGGATGTTCCGGCTCCTTTTTGATTTAACATCCCCGTGCTGCCATGTAACTGCCCCCGCCCGTAGGGACACAGCGGGACAATTGACCGTAAAAGCCCGCGCATTCCTCCGCTGTGTCTCTACGGCGTTCCCACCAGAAGTTCCACCGCGCGAAAATCGACTCTTGTAATTTTCCGGCAGTCGTCATAAAATTAATACACCATAGCGCCGCAAAGCTGCGCGAGCATCCATGACGATCAACCATCTGTGATGATGAGCACAACGAGATAAGCGCTTATAAAAATGACAGAATAAAATCGTTTAACAGGAGCCTTTGAAACAGGCAGAAGATAATCAAATGCTTACACGACATACTTTTATGCTTGATCTATGATCTTTCATGCCTTATCGATGTTGTTTAGTTTATAAAATATATCGTTCAGCTTTTTTATAGTATCGTTTTCTTTTTAAGTAGTATCGTTTAGCTTTTCAGAGCTATCGTTTATCTTTTTAGCTGTATCATTCAGCTTTTAAAAAGTATCGTTCAACCTTTTTGTAGTATCGTTCAGCTTTTCAGTTATGTCGTTCAGCCTTTCAAAGGTATCGTTTATCCTTTTATAAGTATCGTTAAGTATTTCGGAAGTCTTTTTCAAAGTCAAAACCATCCCGCGGTGCGCGGCGGGTGCTGCGCGGCGACGCGGATGTGTTGGGACAGGGTGTTGGGACAGGGTCTCCGACCCGTCCCCCCGCCCACCGTTGGGACAGGGTCTCCCGACCCGTCCCCAGGAGAATAAATATGCCTATCGACAAGAAAGCCGATCTACTCAAGCGCGCCGCGCTGGCGATTGATAACACGCTGGCCGACGCCCAAATCCGGGAGTTGGTGGCCGCCTACAGCTACACTCCCGAAGCGCTGGCCGAAGCGCGCAAACTGGTCGATGCGGCCCAGGCCGCTTCCAGCGCGCAACTGGTGGCCGCCGGCGAGCAGCAGCAGGCCACCGCCGCCTTCGTCCAGGCGGATGCCGCCGCGCGCGCCGCTTACCAGACGCTGGCCAAGCTGGCGCGCGCCTCGTGCGACAAACCCTCGCTGACCAAGCTGGGCCTGAGCGGGATCGAACCGCAGGCCGCGGGCGCGTTTATGAAAGCCGCCTTCGACCTGTTCGATAACGCCCCGCAAGTCCCCATGCTGGCCAGCCGCTTCGGCTACAACGCCGAAAAACTGGCCGCCGAACGCGCCAAGGTCAGCGCCCTGCAAGCCGCCGACCAGGCCCAGGGCACCGCCATGGGCGCGGCCCAACAGGTCACCGCCCAACAGCAGGCCGCCTTCAAGGCGCTGGAGGCCTGGCTGGCCGAGTATCTCAAGATCGCCAAAGTGGCCTTGAGCGCCGACCCGCAGCAGCTCGAAAAAATCGGCGTCGTGGCGCGCACCGGCAAGACCGCCGCGCAGCGCGCCGCCGCAGCCGCCAGGAAACAGCAGCCATCCACGACGACGACGACGCCGCCAACGACGCCAACAACGCCGACAACGCCGTAACAGGGAAGAAGGTGACTGTCACTTGAACCGCAAGTGACAGTCACCTCCACCCATAGAGGAGGATGAATATGCCTGACAATGAAAAGACCGACCTGCTCAAGCGCGCCGCGCGGGCGATTGATAAGACCCTGGCCGACGCCAAAATCCAGGAGTTGGTAGCCCCCTGGGGTTTCCCTCCCGACAATCTGGCCGAGGGGCGCAGACGGCTGGACGCCGCCCAAGCCGCTTACAGCGCGCAACGGGCCGCCGAGCGCGCACTGCCCCCGGCCACCGTCGCGCACAACAAGGCGGAGCGCGCGACGCGCGCTGCCTACCATGCGCTGGGCAAAGTGGCGCGCGCTTCCTGCGACAGGCGCACCCTGACAGAACTGGGCTTGGGCAGGCGCGAGCCGGAAGACTCCCGCATGTTGATCGTGGTCGCCCAGAGACTGTTCGATGACGCCGCGCGCATCCCTGACCTTACCAGGTGTGGCTACAACGCCGAAAAACTGGCCGCCGGGCGCGCCACCATCCCGGCGCTGACGACCGCCCGCCGGACTCTGATGGACGCCAATCGCGCAGCCCGGCAGGCCGACATCGACCAGGTGGCCACCTTCAAGGCGCTGAAGTCCTGGTTGAAGTGGTACACCAGCATGGCCAAAATGGCGCTCTACGCACACCCGAAATTGCTCAAAAAGCTGGGCCTGCTGACCCCCACCGGCAAGACCGCCGCGTCCAAGAAACAGCAGCCCCCCACACCGACGCCGTAACAAAACAAAAAGACAACCGGGCGTGAGAAGGTGACTGTCACTTGCAATTCAAGTGACAGTCACCTGTCCCGGCGCCCAGGAGGATGCAATGCCTGCCAAACCCGATATCATCAAACGCGCCACGCGCGCCATCGAAAATACCCTGGCCGACCCCCAAATCCAAGAGTTGGTGGCCCCCTGGGGTTGTCCCCCCGAAAAGCTGGCCGAGGGGCGCAAACTGTTGGATGTCGCCCTGGCCGCTGACAGCGCGCAACGGGCCGCCGAGGCCGAACTGCAGCCGGCCACCGTCATACACAATAAGGCCATGCGCTCGGCGCGCTCGGCTTACCGGTTGCTGGTCAAAGTGGCGCGCGCTTCCTGCGACAAAAGCACTCAGAGAAGCCTGGGCTTGAGCAGGGCTGAGCCGGAAGACTCCGGCGCGCTGATGATCACCGCCCAGAGACTATTCAATAACACCGCGCGCATCCCCGACCTGACCAGGTGCGGCTACAACGCTGAAAAACTGGCCGCCGGGCGCGCCTCCGTCCAGGCGCTGATGGACGCCCGCGGGACTCTGATCGTCGCCAGCTATGCAATCCGGCAGACCAGCGCCCAGCAAAAGAGCGCATTCAAGTTCCTGGATATCTGGCTGAAGTATTACACCCGCATGGCCAAAATCGCGCTCTACTCACACCCGCAATTGCTCAAAAAGCTGGGCATGCCCACCCGCGCCGACGAGAAAAAGGCCGCCGCAGAGAGAGCCGCCAGGCGCAAAACCACCGCAGCCTGGAAATAGAGACTGGCAAGATAGCATAAAAAAAGGCAACCGGGCAAGATGCGGTTGTCTTTTTTATCTTTCGGCCTACCCCCTACGGGGCAAGCTCGTCCGATGAACATACAAAAACAGTTTATGTTTGCCAGTCTTCGACTACAAGATCAGGGATGCGCCGGAATTCATCCTTATTGTGAGTGACAAGCGTTGATCCATGCGCAAGGGCAATCGCAGCAATCATCAGGTCATTAGGCCCGATGGTTTCGCCGCGTTTTTCGAGGTGCGCGCGCACATTTCCGTAGGATTCAGCGGCGTCATCGTCAAAGGGCAGGGATTCGAACGAAGCGAAAAACTCGCGCATAAGCGTCGCGTTGCGTTCTACATGGGCGCTTTTTTGCGCGCCGTAATATAACTCGGCCTTGACCACCGAACATAATACAACATCTTCCAAACTCACTTGCAAGAGCTTGCGCTTTACAGGCGAGTCGGGGCGGCGCAGAAATTCAATGCGGGCATTGGTATCCAGTAGGTATTTCATTCCAACCCATCTCGAATTTCATATTCGCCCTGCGGCGCTCGTGGAGGCAGGTCGGGCATGCTGCCTGCAAAACGGTCAAGAAAACCCGGCGGCCAACCCTTTGCTTGCTTTGTTTTCGCTTTATTGTCCACATCGGATGCGTTCACAACCAGAACAACATCCACCTCGGCATTTCGAATGTCGATGGGCGTTTTCAATTTCAAAATGCCGTCTTTTCCAACGCGGGTATGTAACGTAAGGCTTTGCATCATACACCTCAGCGAACTTGCTCCAAAAGATTTATCTTTAAAATTGTACTTCATATTCGCACTCTTCAACAAAGACATCCGAGTTCTCGTAGAACCCGGATGTCTTGGGTTTTAGCGTCGCTTGGAAAACAGCCACAGCACCCCGGCCAAAACCGGCAGCAAAAGCGCCGTCCCGCCGCAAACGGGCGGGCTGCCGGGCGGCGCGGCTCCGGTAACGGGAACAGCCGTCAGCGTGGGC
>JBARBA010000460.1:0-1895 GCA_049792555.1 Anaerolineales bacterium | reverse complement strand
CGCTGGGTCTGATCCTTCTCCTGCTCTCCGGGCCGCAGAATATCCGCGCGCGCCTGATGGGGGCGGTCTGGTTGCTGGCGGGCGTCGTCCTGGCCTGCATCGGGCCGGGCTATGCCAACGGCGCGTGGTTTGTGGTGGATGTCATCCTGATTACCTACGCGATTGGCGGTTACTTTTCGCTGGCGGCGCACCTGTATTTCCCCGCGGCGTCCTTCTCTGACCGGGCGCGGCTGGTGATTCTGCGCTGCCACCTGGCCTTGTTTCTCGTTGCGCTGGCGGCCTACATCGGCCAGCGCATCTTTTCGAGCGGCAGTTTGCCGCCGGAAATGTTCGTATCAGCCATTGTTCTTAAATACATCTTTAATTTGACCTGGCTGGCAAACCTCGTCCTGCTGCTTATAAGCTGCTTCGCGGTCAAAGACCCCGAAACCAGGCGACAGGCCAACATCGTCTTTTGGGGCACGCTGCTCGGCGTGGTGCCTTTTTTGGTGTTCACAGAATTGCCCAACTTTTTGCTCGGACGTAACTCCATCGCCTTGCCGGGCAGCGCCAGCGCCCTTACGCTGATCCTGATCCCGGGCTCTTACGCCTATGCGATCGCCCAACACCGGCTCTTGAAGCTCGACCGGTGGATCAACCGCGCCCTGAATCTATTCACCCTGGCCACGCTGATCGTCTTCGTTTCGGCCGGCGTCATGGCCGTTTGGTCGCGTTCGTTCCTCCCGGCCTTGCTCTACGGCGGCATCGCCTGCGGGCTGGCGGCCATGCTGGCGACGCTGGCCGTGCAAAAGCGCCTGCAGGTGGGGGTCAACCGGACGCTCTACAGCGTCCACTACGATTTCTCCAGTGTAGCCACGCGCCTGGCCAAGCGCCTGGCCGAAATTACCGAGCCGGGCGAGTTCGCCGCGGCGCTGGAGGTCGAATTCGCCAAGCCGATGAGCATCCGGAAAAGCGACGTGCTGCTGGCGCAGGACGGTTTCCTCGAACTGCGCAAGCCGGACAAGCTGACCCCGATTGCCTACGACGCCGTGTGCCGCTTCCTGCTCAAAAGCGGGCGGCCCGAACGCGCCGCCGACGTCTGGGAAGAAGTCGGGAAAAAAGCGCCCGGATACTGGGCAACCTTCACTTGGGCGCGCGTGCTTGCGCCGGTGGTCTACAACGACACGCTGCACGGCCTGCTGCTGTTGGGCGACCGCCTGAACGGGGATTATTATTCCGATCAGGACATGCAAAACATCAACACCGTCGGCCAGATGTTTGCCCTGGCCATCGCCAGCCTCGATATGGTCGAGTCGCTGCGCGACCTGAACCAACGCCTGGCGCAGGCGGAGGAAGAACAGCGCCTCGATATGGCGCGCGAACTGCACGACGATGTTTTGCAAGACCTGTTCTTTGCCCAGGTGCTGGCCAGGTCGAACCCCGACCTGGCCGCGCACCTGGGAAAGCTGGCAGAGAGAGTGCGACGCCTGGCCGAGGCCCAACGCACCTCCATGAACCAGAACATCGCCATGGCGCTGGGTGAATCGGTCGACGGCATGAAGAAACTGGCCGGGGACAAACCCGCCCTGGAGTTGCGCAACCTGCTGCCCGAACCCATCACCCTGAACAGCGAAAAAACCATGGCCCTTTATCGCATCGTCCAGGAGGCGCTCGCGAACGTATTGAAACATGCCGACGCCGAAAACGCCGCGGTGACTTTGAAAAGGGACGGGGACGTCCTGGAAGTCGAGATCAGGGATCGGGGCGTCGGCATGGAAGACCCGGGGCATGAGCCGTCGGGCCACCACGGGCTGACGGGCATGCGCGAGCGCGCGGCCATGATCGGCGCAACGCTTTCCATCGCCTCGGCCATCGACGAGGGGACGACGGTATCGGTGAGATTGAAACTGTAGATC
>JBARBA010000459.1:0-5277 GCA_049792555.1 Anaerolineales bacterium | reverse complement strand
GAGCGCAGGGTCGTTTCGTTTTTAGAACACAAACGTACCTGATAACCAGCATCTCACCCCGGTCATTGGCCGGGGTTTTTTTATTAAAACAAAGGAACCTGCCATGCTCAAAATCTACGACGTACCCACTGCTGCCCAAACCATCCTGAAACGCACCCCGCCCGATGAGACCGTCGTCTCGCCCGCCATGCTCGAACGCCTGGCCGCCACCTTCGGCGAACCCGTCACCCCCGAAGAAGCCGTCAAACGCATTTTGCGGGACGTCCGTACCCGGGGCGACGCCGCGCTGCGCGACTGGGCTGCGCGCCTCGACGGATTCCCGTCCGAAGCGCCGCTGCGCGTACCCCCCGAAGCCTTGGCCGCCGCTTTGGCAGCCCTCGACGCCCCGACGCGCTCCGCCCTCGAAACAGCCGCCAACCGCGTCCGCGAGTTCCACCGCCGCCAGCCGCTGACGAGTTGGTTCACCAACGACCTGGGCGGAACCGTCGGCCAGATCATCCGCCCGCACAAACGGGTGGGACTCTACGTTCCCGGCGGCACCGCCCCACTGCCATCCAGCGTGCTCATGTCCGCCATCCCCGCCCAAGTCGCCGGCGTCAAAGACATTGCCATCGTCACACCGCCTCTACGCAATACGCAACACGCAACACTTGTTGCCCCGATCATCCTGGCGACCTGCGCCCTGATCGGCGTCACCGAAGTCTATGCCCTGGGTGGCGCGCAAGCCATTGCGGCGCTGGCCTACGGCGCCGAGTCCGTCCCGGCGGTGGACAAAATCTTCGGCCCCGGCAACCTGTTCGTCACGCTGGCCAAGCGTCAGGTCTTTGGCGTGGTCGGCATCGACGGGCTGGCGGGACCCACCGAAACGATGGTCATCGCCGACGAAACGGCCAACCCGGCCTGGGTCGCGGCAGATATGCTGGCGCAAGCCGAGCACGACGTGCTGGCATCCGCCATCCTGCTGACGCCCTCGCGCAAACTGGCCGAAGCCGTTCAGGTGGAAGTGGGCCGCCAAATGGAAGACCTGCCGCGCGCCGACATCCTGGCCCAATCGCTGCCCGGCCAAAGCGGCATCGTCATCACCCGCGACCTGGACGAAGCCGCCGAACTGAACAACCGCTACGCGCCCGAACACCTGTGCCTGTCGGTGGCCGAACCCTGGGCGCTCTCCGAGAAAATCACCAACGCGGGCGGCATCTTCATGGGCGAGTATTCCTTCGAAGTCCTGGGAGATTACATCGCCGGGCCGAGCCACGTCATGCCCACCAACGGCTCGGCGCGCTTCGCTTCGCCGCTCAACGTCTGGGACTTCGTCCACATCGTCAGCCTGATCGCGCTCAACCCGGCTACCACCGCCCAAATCGCCCCGCTGGCAGCCCTCATCGCCCGCCAGGAAGGGCTGGAAGCGCACGCGCGTTCCGCTATACAGAGAGTAGAGAAGAGAGAGTAGAGAGCAGTCGAACCCGCCGCCCTCACTATTCTCTAATCATCTATTCTCTACTCTCTGGAGTAACCACAATGCGACTTCCCAAACACATCCAAGACCTGCCCGCCTACACCCCCATCGAACCCTTCGAAATCCTGTCCGAACGGGTGGGGCGCAAGCCCGAAGACATCATCAAGCTGGACGCCAACGAAAACCCGTATGGCATCTCGCCGCGCGCGCGCCATGCCCTGGCCGAAATGGAATACCCGCACATCTACCCCGACCCCGAAAGCCGCGCCCTGCGCGCCGCGCTGGCGAAGTTCACCGGCGCGCCCGTCGAAAACCTGCTGGCCGGCTCCGGCGCGGACGAGTTGCTCGACCTGATTACGCGCCTGCTGCTCACCCCCGGCGACAAGATCATCAACTGCCCGCCCACCTTCGGCATGTACGCCTTCGACACACAACTCAACGCCGGTCAAATCGTCGATGTGCCGCGCCGCGCCGACTTTTCGCTGGACGTGGACGGCATCCGCGCGGCAGTGGCCGAACACCAACCGAAAATTATCTTCCTGACCTCGCCCAACAACCCCGACGGCTCACTCATCCCGCAAAGCGAGTTGGATGAAATCCTGTCGCTGCCGCTGCTGGTGGTGCTCGACGAAGCCTACATCGAGTTTGCCGATGAACAGAACACGCTCGGCAAGAGCCTGAGCAACATCACGCGCGCGCCGGGACTGGAAAACCTGATCGTGCTGCGCACCTTCAGCAAATGGGCCGGGCTGGCCGGGCTGCGCGTCGGTTACGGCGCGTTCCCGTCGTGGTTTATGCCCACGCTGTGGAAGGCCAAACAGCCCTATAATGTCACGGTCGCCGCTTCGGAAGCGGGCATCGCCTCGCTCGAAGACGCCGAATACCTGGCAAAAGTCGTGGCCTGCCTACGCGCCGAGCGTGAACGCCTGATGGCCGGCTTGAGAAAAATCTCGTATCTCGCGCCCTACCCAACGCATTCCAATTTCATCCTGTGCCGGGTCAGCGGTCACGATGCTTTGCAGCTCAAGACAGACCTGGCCGAAAAACACGGCATCTTCATCCGTTATTTCAGCAAACCGGGGTTGAAAGACTGCATCCGTATCAGCGTTGGCAAACCCGAACAGACGGACGCGCTGCTTGCCGCCTTGAAAGGCATGGAATAGCATGGACATTTCGTCCCGTCATTCGGCCCCGCGCTACAAACGCGACGGCGTCACCTCCTACCTGCTGGCCTCCAAACGCACCGGCGGCGCCGAAAATATCGCCGTCACCCTGGTGGAAATGGATGTGGATGGCTTCCAGCACATCCATAAACACGAACCCGAACAAACCTACACCATTCTCGAAGGCTCCGGCGTGATGACGGTCAGCGGCGAACGGCAGCATGTCGAGCCTGGCGACTGTATTTTCATCCCCTCCTGGGCCGAACACGGGTTGGAAAACACCGGCGAGACGGCGCTCATCTATCTTAGCGCCGCATCGCCCTCTTTCACCTTGCAAGAATGCGTCGACTGGTGGCCGCTCCCCAGCCTTGACGAGGAGGACGCCTGATGAGCCATACATCCATTGCCCGCAAAACATAATGAAGCCGATTTCAAAAAATAACGTAAGAAAGTTTTTCGGTTTGTTGGCAGCAGGTTTGGTACTTTGTGGCGTCATCCTGGTGTCATCATCATGCCCCGCAAACTATGCCGGAAAATCGAACGATACTCCAGCTTTTGTGCAAGTAGTATCGCCAGCGCCGAATGCCCAAGTATCAATTGGTTGTTTCACGAGAAGGAGCGCCCAAAATTTCCTGAGTTTACTCCAGGAGTCATTTTGTCCGTTTTGTCAGTCAGATATAAGCAACTCGTCTGGATGGGTTGAAAATGGAGCCGTTAACGTAAATATATCTGGAAAAGCGCTGGCAAGTTTTGAAGCGCGCCAACCCAATAATCAACCTTTGGAACCGCTGGAATCCAGGGTGTTCCTGTATATTGATGGAAATCTCATCAATAAGACCTGGGTTTGGACTTCACTATCCGCTCTGTTGGAAAACCCCAGCCTGGCACACGAGTATATTTTTATCTATCACCCCTTCCTTTTGCCAGGTCATCATAGCGCTAAAATAACATACCGCACACCCGCCGGTAAAACGCTCCAGTACGAATGGCATTTTGATATCACTCTCTGGTAAAACGGTTCCCCGACTCTTTGGATTTGTTACACTCTTTATGTTTAAAATCCTTTTTTTCTAGCTTGCCCACATTATGGTGAATAGGTGAATAAATGAGAACTTCAACCATTACCCGCAAAACCAACGAAACCGATATTGAAATCAGCCTGAACCTGGACGGCTCCGGCAAGCACGACGTTGCCACCGGCGTCGGCTTCCTCGACCACATGTTGACGCACATCGCCGTGCATGGCCTGTTCGACCTGACCGTCAAAGCCAGCGGCGACCTGCACATCGACATGCACCACACCGTCGAAGACGTGGCGCTGGCGCTGGGTTCGGCCTTCGACCAGGCGCTCGGCGACCGCAAGGGCATCGTGCGCATGGCGAGTTTTTACGCGCCGATGGACGAAACCCTGGCTTTTGTTGCGCTCGACCTTTCGGGCCGTCCCTACGCCGTGATCGACGCGGAATGGGGCGCGGCCCCCGTCGGGCAAATCCCCACCAGCCTGTTCCCGCACTTCTTCGAGAGCTTCGCCGTCGCCAGCCGCTGCAACCTGCACGCCCGTGTGCTCTATGGCCGCGACGACCACCACAAAGCCGAAGCGCTCTTCAAAGCCCTGGCCCGCGCGCTGGACGCAGCCACCAGGATCGACCCGCGCCGAGGCGGCGTCCCCAGCACGAAGGGCACGTTAACCGCGTAATCAGTTTTCAGTGTTCAGTAGTCAGTGTTCAGTACGAAACTACTGCCCACTGCTCACTGAAAACTGGACACTGGACACTGCACACTGAACACTGGACACTGATGACTGACTTCACCATCTTCCCAGCAATAGACTTACGCGCCGGCAAAATCGTCCGCCTGGCGCAGGGCGACCCAGCCCGCCAGACCACTTACGGCGACGACCCGCGCCGGCAGGCCGAACAGTTCAAAGCCGACGGCGCGGCCTGGATCCACGTTATCAACCTGAGCGGCGCGTTTGGCGAAGACGCCCAGGCCAATCTCAAGGCGCTGGCAGCCATTCTCAGCGTTGGGCTGAAAGTCGAGTTTGGCGGCGGCATCCGCGACAAAGAAACCATCCGCGTCCCGCTCGAAATGGGCGCGGAGCGCGTCTTCCTCGGCACCGCTGCCGTCCAAAACCCGGCGCTCGTGGATTGGGCCGTCGCCCAATATGGCCCGGCGCGCATCGCCGCCGACATCGGCGTGCGCGATGGCCTGGTGATGGTCAAAGGCTGGCAGGAGTCCACGCCGTTGACCATGCTCCAGGCCGGTCAACGCTTTCGCCTACAGGGCATCGAATGGTGCGTGCTGACCGACGTGCGCCGCGACGGCGTCGGCAGCGGCGTCAGCGTGGCTCCCGCCGTCGAGCTGCAAAACGCTGCCGGGTTGAAAGTCGTCGCTTCGGGCGGCGTCAGCAGCCTCGACGATGTCCGCGTCGTCCGCAAAGCCGGGTTGGCTGGCGTCATCATCGGGCGGGCGTTGTATGAAGGCAAAATATTATTGCGAGATGCAATAGCGGGTTTCGATACGGCGGCGGTGGTTGGGTGTCACCACACTTAAGCGTGGTGGGCAATCGGGACACGGAATACACGGGAGAACACGGAAAAAACCCCCTTAAAAAACTAGCAGAATCCGTGTAACTCCGTGTAATCCGTGTCCAAATCG
>JBARBA010000458.1:0-14933 GCA_049792555.1 Anaerolineales bacterium | reverse complement strand
CTCCCGAAGGGACACCGGGACAGGTGTGCGTTCGGCGCAGTGTACGGCAGCGGGATAGCACCGCTGCCTACTCAACCACCAATATTGAGAAGTTACGTTTTTTTACCCACAGACATTGCGCCAGCAGGGTAAATTTTGTCGAAGTACCCGTGTTTTCTTTTCCGGTTTGTAAAGAATCTCCATATTGAATTCCATCCCGGAGTGTGCAATAATAACCATACGTTTACTTGCGATTTCAAAATCGCAAGCTTCCCGGCCCGCAAACCCGGATGAGTATTCGACAAGGAGACGCAATGTTCAAAAAGATCTTCATTTTGTTGACGGCCCTGGTTGTGTTCAGCAGTCTGCTTATGACAGTAAAGCCCAGTACGGTCTCTGCCGCCGGGAAACCTACCGCCACCCCGTCCGGCCCCACGCCCACCCCCGCGCCTGCCACGCCCATTTCGGTCTTCGGCGCCTGGACTTGCGGCAACCACTATTGCGACTGGAGCCTGGTGCGCGATATGACCGAGTTCGACCTTAACAACCACTGGCTGATTGACCGCGGCAATGGTCAACCGTCCGTCAATGTGGTGGTGCTGGCCTTCGCCAACCCGCTCAAGATGCTCAACCAGACCGACACCGGCCTGCTGGGCAGCATCCCGATCGGCATGAACGCTGCCGTAGTCAACTACTTCAAGAGTCGCGGCATCCGCGTTATGATCTCGATTGGCGGCATCACCTACACCGACGATTGGGACACGGCCCTGGGGACGGACGTCGTCAACAGCCCGACCGCCACCCAACTGGGACTGAACGCCGCCGTCGTTGCCCAATCCCTGGGCGTGGGCATCGAAATCGACTACGAGCGCAGCACCGGCCCCAAGATCAACGCCATGCAGGCCTTCATCAACGCCTACCGCTCGCAGTTGCCCTACGACGCCAGCGGGGCCAACCCCGCCGCCCGTCTGACCATCGACCTGGGCGCGGGCGACCGCTGGCTGATCGACCTGAACCGCTACGCCACCGCCAACTGGCTGACCACATCCAACCCGGTGCTGGACTATGCCAACGCCATGGTCAGCGGCACATCCTCCAGCACGCCGACTGATTGGCAGGAACACATCGACGGCAAGTCCAACTATAGCCCGGTCATCCTGCCCCTGGCCCCCGCCAAGTTCACCGGCAGCCTGTACCTGAAAGGCAACGTCGCCAACTGCAGCACCTACGCATCTTCGGAGCAAAAGACCGATGCGAACTACGTCCAGACGGTCTTGCCGAACGGTGCCGGAACAACCGCCGGTATGCTCGGCTTCATGTTCTGGGCGGCAGAATATCCCTCCTCGCGTAACGGTTACGTCCCCACCTGGCCTCCGAACTCCTGCGAAGGCGGCGTGGGCGTCGCCGCATCCACCTTCAACATCCCCCTCCCCATGCCGCCCCTGCGCCAGCAGTAAGGGCAGATACAGCCATCCAACCCAATCCGCGCCTCCATCGGGGCGCGGATTTTTATTTTTACATAGAAAAAATCTGCCTGCACCGTGCGCACACCGTCATCCCGAATGGGAGGGAATTTGCTGTTGCAAGATGGTTTCGACACCTGCATCGAACGAAATGCGGCACAGTGTACAAAAATGCGAAGAAATTACCCATAAGATCGCCCATTTTGGGCTGGACGGCTTGGTGGGGAATGTTAAAATTGACTCTTGAAGTTTTATCCTTTGAGGAAAGTGAAAATTTATGCAGATTACATTTTATGGGGCTGCCCGGACCGTGACAGGTTCAATGCATTTATTGGAAGCCAATGGCATGAGATTGTTGTTGGATTGTGGCCTTTATCAAGGACGGCGAAAAGAGAGCTACCAGCGCAATCTCAATTTCCCTTTTGCCCCCCAAACGATTGATGCGGTGATCCTTTCGCACGCTCACGTTGACCATTGCGGAAACTTGCCCAATCTGTTCAAACAAGGTTTTAATGGCCCTGTGTACGCCACCCCTGCCAGCGCTCACCTGGTTGGACTTATCCTTGCCGGTTGGGGTATTAACTTCGAAGCCGATGTGGTCTTTGCCAATAAATACAGGCGCGCGCGCGGGGATGAATTGCTCAAGCCGCTTTATACCGAAGCTGATGCCGCCAGGCTCATCAGACATTTGCGGGGTATTCCCTACGGGGAAGAGTTTTCTCCCGCCAACGGTGTTACTGCCCGCTTTGTGGATTCGGGTCATATTCTGGGGGCGGCTGCCGTTGATTTACAGGTGGAAGAGCGGCACAGCCGAACTCGCCTGTGGTTTTCTGGCGATATTGGCCGAAGCAATCAACAAATTGTGCGCAACCCGGTTTTGCCCGAAGAGACCGATGTGCTGGTAATGGAAAGCACTTATGGCGATAAGCCTCGGCGAGACCCTGGCCTGGCGCTGAATGAGTTGCGTGAGGCGCTTCAAAGCACCTGTGAGCGCGGTGGAAAACTGATTATCCCCTCGTCTGTCATCGGACAAGCCCAGGAGTTGTTCGCTGGCCTGCATAGCGTGATGAGTTCCAAGCCAGCCCTCCGCTTACCGGTTTACGTCGATAGCCGGCTGGCGCCAAAGGTGGTGCAGGCTTTTGCCCAATTTCCCGATTGTTATGACGAATCCACCCGCGCCTTAATACTTCAAAACCGTCACCCGGCGTTAAATTTTGAACAATCGACTTATTTCTCGTCTTTGGAAGAATCCAGGGTAATCAGCGCGCAAAAACAGCCAATGGTGATTATCTCCCCATCTGCAATGGCCGAAAATGGACGCATTTTGCACCATCTCCGCAACCATATTGAAGATGCGCGCGCGACAATCTTGCTTACATCATGGCAAGCTCCCCGCACGCTTGGTCGGCGGTTGGCAGACCGAGAAGAACGGGTGATGATTTTTGGCGAGGTCTATTATCGCCAGGCGCAGGTAGTTACCATTGGCGGGTTCTCTGTCCATGCCGACCAGGATTTGTTGGCGGAATATGCGCTACGGGTCAGGTCATCGGCGCGGCGGGTTTTCCTGGTGCATGGCGAGGATGCGCCCGCGCAAGCATTAATGGAACGGCTGGCAGAGCAAGGGATGTGCCAGGTGTATGCTCCTGGCGCGCGCGATAGCGTTGAGTTTTGATGCCGGGGTTTCAGAACTTATTATTCGCAGGCAGCGACAAGTTGAGTCAATCGGCAATCGAAAGTCTTGAGTCGGCCCAGGCAGAGGTGAAGCGGATAAAATGCGCAAGACGCCATGCCATGGCTTTCCATATGTAAACTCTCCTCTAAAAAGTCTGAAAATATTAATGCAAAGTCGAACCGTCAGGGCAGACCTCATCCGCAGTACACAGCGCCGAACGTACACCTGTCCGTTCGGTTGAGCGCTCACGACGAAGCCCGGCGTCCCTTCGACAGGCTCAGGGCAGGCCCTTCGAGAGATTTTTTATAATTTTATCTGCGCCAATCAGCGTAATCTGTGGATTAAGGGTTCATAGGGTATAATTTTGTTTATGCAACCTACCATTTACAGTATCCGCTTCAACAAAATTGGGAAGCTCTATCATTTCGACGCCAGCAACATCACCGGCCTGAACCTGGGCGATTACGTCGTGGTGGAAACCTCGCGCGGACGGCAGTTGGGCGAAATCGTCCAAAACGTCAAGGATCCCCCTCCGCCCCCCGAAGGTACATGGAAACTGGTCGAACGGCGCGCCAACCCCGGCGACCTGCTCCTGCGCCAGACCTGGATCCTGAAACAGCCCGAAGCCATGATCAACTGCCGCGCGCGCGCGTCCGAACTGAGCCTGCCGGGCGTAAAAATCGTCGCCGCCGAATTCAGCTTCGACGGCACGCGCCTGACCTTCATGTTCAGCACCGAGACCGAAGACAAAGCCGACCTGAAATCCCTGCGCAAAGACATGCAGAAACTCTACCCGCAATCGCAGGTGGAAATGCGCCAGATCGGCCCGCGCGACGTGGCGAAACTCCTGGGCGGCATGGGCGCTTGCGGGCTGGAGACGCGCTGCTGCTCCAAGTTCCTGACCGAGTTCAGCCCCATCTCGATCAAAATGGCCAAGGAACAAGGCATCTCGCTCACCCCCACTGAAATCACCGGCATGTGCGGACGCCTGCGCTGCTGCCTGATCTACGAATACGAGTTGTACGTGGCGGCCCGCAAGGAACTGCCCAAACGCAACAAGCGCGTGGTCACGCCCGACGGCGAAGGCAAAGTGCTGGACGTTTATCCCCTGCGCGATGTAGTGCTGGTCGAGTTTGAGACCGCCGAAGCGCGCACCCGGCGCGAATATGCGCGCGCCGTCATCGAACCGTGGGACGAACTCGAAGCCCTGCGCCGCAAATCCCAGGCTCCCTGCGACAAGCACGACGGCGGCGAATGCGACTGCGGCAAGAACGAAAACAAGAACGAAAATACACCCGAACACAAAATCGAAAACAAGCCCGAAAACAAGCCCGAACACAAAATCGAGCACAAGCCTGAAAACAAAATCGAGCGCAAACCCGAGCGCAAACCTGATCGCAAAAACGATGGCAGAAACGAGAAAAAGAGAGGCAACAGATAGAGAGTCCAATCTCTATTCTCTCCTATCGAGGCGCGATGACACAACCTGATAATTGGCCTGAAAAACAACAAATCCTGGTCATCCTGGCGCATCCGGATGACCCGGAATTTTTTTGCGGGGCAACGCTGGCGCGCTGGGCGCTGGCCGGGCACGAAATCACCTATGCCCTGCTGACCTGCGGCGACAAGGGCCGCAATGACAATAACCGCGACATCCCAAACGACGAACTGTGCGCGCTGCGTCACCTGGAACAACGCGCCGCAGCAGACGCGCTCGGCGTCAAAGGCATCCACTACCTGGACCGGGAAGACGGCTACCTCGTCCCCGATCTGGCTCTGCGCCGCGACGTGGTGCGCCTCATCCGCCGCTTCAAACCCGACGTGCTCGTGACCTGCGACCCGCAAAACCTGTTCGCTGCCTACGGCATCAACCACCCTGACCACCGCGCCGCCGGGCAGGCCGTGCTCGACGCGGTTTTTCCCTCCGCCGGCAACGACCTGTTTTTCCCCGAACTGCTCAAAGAAGAGCTGCCGCCTCACGCCCCGAAAGAAGTCTGGGTCTCGCTGACCAACCAACCCAACGTCACACTCGACGTGACCGCTACCTGGGAAATCAAACTCCGCGCCCTGAAAGAACACAAAAGCCAGATCGGCGACCCGGCCAAACTCGAAGAACGGTTGCGCAGCCGCCGGGCGGAAGACAGCAGCGCGGAGAATCCGCGCTACGAAGAAAAGTTCCGGGTTATCAACTGGAGACAAACATGACCGATTTTTACGCCGAAGCCCAAGAACTATTTTCCTACAGCCAGGCCATCCGCCGCGACCTGCACATGCACCCGGAACTGGGTTTCCAGGAAGTGCGCACCTCGGGCATCATCGCCAAAGAACTGCGCGACCTGGGCCTGGAGACGACGACCGGCATTGCCAAAACCGGGGTGATTGCGCTGCTGGAAGGCGCAAAACCCGGCCCGGTGATTCTGCTGCGTTTCGACATCGATGCCCTGCCGATCAAGGAAGAGACCAACGCCGAATACGCCTCCAAAAACCCGGGCGTGATGCACGCCTGTGGCCACGACGGCCACGTCGCCATTGGGCTGACGGTGGCGCGCCTGCTCAACCAGCACCGCGACCAGATCAACGGCACGATCAAGCTGGTCTTCCAGCCCGCCGAGGAAGGCATGGGCGGCGCGGAAACCATCATCAAAGAGGGAGCCATGCAAAACCCGGTCCCCGTCCACTGCCTGGGGCTGCACATCTGGAACGGCAATCCCATCGGCTGGCTGGGCATCGGCGCCGGACCGGTCATGGCCGGGGCAGCCACACTCAAGGTCGTCGTCACGGGCAAGGGTGGTCACGCCGCCGCTCCACACCTGGCGCTTGACCCGGTACTGGCAGCGGCGCACATCGTCAGCGCCGCGCAGGGCATCGTTGCGCGCAACGTCGACCCGCAGCAAGCGGCGGTCATTTCGATCACCACCATCCACGGCGGCGATGCCTTCAACGTCATCCCGCAGCGAGTGGAGATGACCGGCACCCTCCGTTACTTCGAGCAAGCGGTGCGCGAGTTGCTCTTCCGGCGCTTCGAGCAGGTGGCGCGTAGCGTGGCCGAAGGCCTGGGCTGTCAAGCCGCCGTCGAAATCAACGACCTGACCCTGGCGGTGAATAACGACCCTGGAGTGACGAAGTCCGTCAAACGCGCCGCCGAAAACACGCTTCCGGGCCACACCATCGACGAACGCAGTTACTTCACCATGGCCGCCGAAGACTTCGCCTGTTACCAGCAAAAAGCGCCGGGGACATTCTTCTTCGTCGGCGCGAACAACGTCGAAAAGGGCCTGGACTACGTGCATCACCATCCCAAATTCGACTTCGACGAAGGCGTCCTGCCGCGCGCCGCCGCGCTGATGGCAGCGGCTGCGGTGGAATTGCTCTCAGAAAAATCGGCCTGAACGCCCTCCTTTGGGGCAGGGAGATTGCATGGAGCCAACTGTCGAAACTACATCGAAAAAGAATAACGGCGTGGGCATTATCTTTGGGAGCATGGCCGTCCTGTGCGCGCTGGTCTGCCTGTGTCTTGGCGGATATGTTTATATTTTTCGCCAACAAATACCGGGTGTCCAGAACTATTTTCCTACTGCAACGCCAACAGCCACAGCCCCGGCCCATCAGCCTGCAAGCGGCGATATCGTATTCAGGGATGGCTTTTCAGACAATAAAAACCAATGGTATGTATGTTGTACGGAGATTACCCCATCTTCTTCTTTCGAAATCAGCAACGGGAAGTTACGTTTGGCTTCGATAAGGCAAGGAAGGGAAAGTGATATTTACTGCCGCTTCTGTCCCGCACTAAAAAGCCCATACTATTTTCAAGTTGAGCTTTCGACAGACCGTCCGACAAAAGATGCGTATGGCATGGGATTCAGTTCAGATGAGGGGCATGATATTTTCTATTTGTTTGAAATTAACACTGACCCACCTCAATATGAGCTCTACAAATTCAGGTATCAAACCTGGGCCATGTATATTTCCAGAAAAACAGACTTAATTAAACCCTATCCGAACACCAACACGCTGGGGGTCAGCCTTGACCATGATTTGATTACGTTATACATCAATGGACAAATTGTGGATACTTACGAAGATACCGGAAATGTATTAGGTTCAGGCACATTTTGGCCTCATACTGATGACGTAGGGCCTACAGTGGTTGTTGACAATCTGTACGCTTACGGGAAGTGAACGTGCAACTGGGGCCGTTTCGTGGAGAAACTTATGGCTGAAAATATACCCGTTGCTTCGGCAAACGCCGATACCAATTGGAAAAAGATTCTAACTTGTGGATGCCTGGCGATGTTTGTTTTCATGGTCTTGGCTGGCTTGAGCGTTTTTGGAGTGGTTTATAGGGAAAAAATACCTTATGTGCAAAACTATTTTCCAACAAAAACCGCCACGCCGCCTCGCATCCTGGTGCATCCACCAGCCAAGGATGTAAAAGTAACCAACGATGATTTTTCAAACAACCTGGGCGAGTGGGCCGCTTACTATCGCTTCACGAAGGTCGAGGTGAAAGACGGGAAATTATTTCTTGAGTCCTTTGATGATGGCTCATTTGCCATCGGGTACTGCGATTTTTGTTCATTCATTGTGAAAAGCAGTCATTCCCTGCATAGTCCTTATTACTTGCAGGCAGATTTTAATACGGAGCAGAAAACCAGCGTGTCCTACGGCCTGGCCTTCAATATCATCAGAGAAACAAATAGCTACTATATGTTCAGCATCAACCCCGCACTCAAAACATACAGGGTGAACAAAGTTCAGGATAATCAGTTGGTTGACCTTACGCTTGGGAGCAGTAATTCGATCAAGTCTTACCCTGAAAGCAATACGTTAAGCGTTGACTTTGACGCGGGGATTATCAACTTATATATAAACGGGCAGGCGGTTAAAAGTGTTACAGACAAAAATCCAACTGACTTTGGAAAAGTCGGCGTATACGTTGGCGACGCGGGGTGTAAGCTGATCGTAGATAATCTCTTTGCATATCACAAGTAACTTGAGTTTAGCGTTCAAGCTGAACGAAACCTTTGGGACACGGATGACACGGAAAACGCGGATTTTTCTTAAGAATTTCGACCGGAATCCGTATTTTCCGTGTATTCCGTGTCCAATTTTAGGATTTTAAAATACCATCTCAACCATCGGTGGTTGAGCGGTGGCCTGAGCTTGTCGAAGGGTAGGCAGCGGTGCTATCCCGCCGCCGTACCCTTGCACCGCCCGCAAGGGCAGGTGTAGAAACCACCTGCAAGAACAATTCCCCCAACATTTTGAGAAGATACATTTTAAAGGCTATTTGCGCTCAAATTTGGATTATGGATGGGACGGACCGGCAAGGTTTTGAGAGCACTTTCGGTTTCCAGGTAACAACACGCCACGCACCTTTTATGTCCCAGGTGCGTGGCGTGTTTGCTCATTTTTATGATTGTCGATGCAGTCTTTCTGTTTACGGCTCGCACAGAATTTGATGAAGCATCGTGTAATTGTATTTAAACTCCGGCGGATAACCCGGGTCTTTGGCCAAAGGCGTACACAGTGCATACCTTAGATCACCCTGCTCTTTGATCTCTTTCACAAACAACGCTTTTGCATCCTCATAGCGGCCCAAGTTGACAAGTCCCTCAAGGAACGGGAAGAGTTCTGATTTGTCACCCGCATTGAGTTTGTGAGCAACCGCTTCATCATACAGACGGCCAACCTCATTCCAATCGCCCTTTTGACGGGCCAGGGAGGCTTTTTGGTAGTAATAACACCAGCCATGCGCCGGTTCAGCGCCGAAAATGGCGGCGGGTGGGACAGGCGCTTTGCCTTCGGGGATAATCCGGTTGATGCGGGAATAAGCGCCAACGCGCTCGACCAGTAGCGATTCGTATTCCGGGTAAACCGGCATAACGCCGTCAATCACATGGATGCAGGAATTTTGCGAGGGCAGGCTGATCAGGAGCAGTTTGGAAAAATCGCGGTGCAGCCAGAAATCGCGCACATGTTTATCGATGACATCGCCTCGCAGGATATTAAATGCGGTATCCTGGTTAAGGACTTCCCCCTGGATCTGTGGATACTGCGCCGGGCCGGGCCGGTAGATCAGGTTCGCCGGCCCCCAGGTTTCATAATCCTGCTGCAATGCAAAATCAACCGGGAAATAGGCCATCAATAGGGTGTTGTTTTTTATATCGGGGGCGCGCCAGGTAAGTTGCCACCAGGTTTCGCGCTGATCGTCCCAGGCGTGTTCCCAGTTGACCGCATTCAAGACCTGGGTCGAAACAGAGATACCGATCAGGGCGAACAAAGCCAGTTTGCGAAAATTCGGCTGGAGTAACAAAATGAGACCAACCACCAGCAGGATCACTCCGCCTATCGGATGCAGGCCGTAGCTCTTGTAGGTATCGGTGGGGTCAAAGCCCCTGTCGGCCAGGACGACGGGCGCAACCGCGCACAGGGTGGTAAAAATGCCAATCCAGATGAAATTTTTGGTCAGGGCGGGTGTATTGGCGTCGTAGTACTCAGAACCCCAATACTTTTTGAACAGGAAGGTGTACAGCCAGACCAGGCCAATCACAACCGCAGCCACCAGCAGCGCCAGGAAAAAATCGGAATATTCCGCTCCGGCGAATAAGTGGAAAGGTTGAACAAACCAGGCAAAAAACGTGGTATTCAGCAAATCTTTGAACGTCTCAACAACCAGGCGCAGGGACATATTTACCAGGTCGCTGCGGTAGTTGAACGCCAATTTGGCTGCATTGGTGGTGTTCCGGCTGCCATCGAAAATAAACAAGCGCCAGTACAGAAAAACGGCCATGACCAGCGGATAAGGCCACCACTTCTTGACGATTTCCTTGAACAAAGCGCGTATTTCGTTGAACCCGTCCTGGAACAGGGCGAACCCCAACAGCGCCAGGCGCATGCCCTCCAGGCCGATCATGTACTCGTAAATAAACAGGTAGTTCGCCGTCAGAATAACAGAGATGAGACTGCATAGAATCTTCCCGACCCTGCCTTTCATTTTCAAGCTTTGCAGCATGAAGGCAATCGAAAGCAGCGCTGTGCCAAACCCGAAAAGCTGATTTTGTTTGGTGTTTGCATCCGGCTGTGAGAGGAACCCCGGGTAGATGACAAAGAGCACAGCCATCAGCGTGGCGAGGTATTTCTGTTTGGGCCATAGCAAGCGGATAATCCAGAAGAAGGCCAGTGCGCCGATAAAACGCCACAGCAGGGCGTACAGTTGCCAGAGCAGCAGTTGATCGCCCAATAAGCGGTATACATAGGAATAAACAACCCCCATAAACGGGCGGTCTGTGCTGAACAGCGGAATAATGCTGGCTGCGCCCCGCGCCGCGCCCGACCAGAGCACATACCAATCATCGTAATAGTAACCCAGCCTGGGGATGCTGATCCCATAGGTGATCAAAGCTGCCAGGAAGATCAGCGCGATGGAACCGAATAATTCGTTTTTAAGTATTCTTGAGAGGAATTGCTTCATGCTCATTTGCCTCGCCGGTAAGTAACCAAGGGGAAAGATGGCGTCAATTGCGTAAATATATCATGCTTTTATTCCCGGTTTGATCGGGAGCAAGTGGAACAGGATGGGTATAATAGGTGAATAAATGTCCAAAATTGTGGCGCGCTGGCGAAATAAGTGTGGGAAACGAAGCTAATATCAAGAAAGGGTTACCAAATTGGCTCTCTTTAATCGTTTGCCGAAAGCTTCAAAAATTGCGCAGGTCTATGCGTTGACCGTCTTGCCGGTCTATGGCTGGACGATCTTGTGGTTTTTTTGGAGGCTGCCCAGTTGGTTGTTTTTTATGAACATCGGCGAAATCCTGGGTATCTTTGCCTACGACATGGCGCTGAATCTGCTGGAGAGTCTCGGCGTTGTGTTGATCCCCGTTTTGTTGAGCGTGGCGCTACCCCAAAAATGGTTTTACGACAGGTTCGTGGCGCGCAGCGCGGCGCTGGTGTTGCTTTTGCTGGGATACGCCATGTTCTTTACAGCCCGGCTCCAATATGAAGACGGATATCCAAAGAGTTTATTGCTTTGGTCGGTTTTTGCTCTCTTCGTGGTTGCCCTGCTGGTCTACCTTGTGGGGAAGATACCCATCGTTTGCAAGCTGCTCGAAGCGCTATCCGATCGGGCAATTGTCTTTTTATACGTGTTCATCCCCATCAGCCTTATTTCGCTTCTCGTGGTCATTTTTCGGAATCTATTTTAGGATATCATTTCAATCTTTCGCGGTTTCGACACCTGCACTGCGTTCGGTGCAGTGTACGGCGGCGGAATAGCACCGCCGCCTACTCAACCACCGATTATTGAGATGATACATTTTAGGAGTACATCATGCCCAAAATCAGCAGACGAGACTTTTTAAAGTTAGCCGCGCTTCTTCCACCGACGATTGCGCTCTCGAACATTTTCCCGGCCCAATACCCATCCAATCCCGGCTCGAACGCCGCTTTGCCCAACATAATGATTGTCTTGTTTGATGCGATGACGGCCAGAAATCTATCGCTCTACGGCTATCACCGCAAGACCACCCCCAATTTCGAGCGCTTTGCGCAACGAGCGACCGTCTATCATGCGCACGACTCCGCCGGTAATTTTACGATCCCCGGAACATCCTCGCTGCTGACAGGGATGTATCCCTGGACGCACCGGGCGATTAATGATGGCGGGCTTGTGGAACGCAGTCTTGTTGGCAGGAATATTTTTAAACTGTTGGGCAAAGAGTATAAACGCATCGCATTCGCTCAAAATATTTGGGCAGATCTTATCTTGTCCCAATTTGGCGAAGATATCGATCTGTTCCTGCCGCCATCCATGTTTGGTATTACAGATCAGACGATGGGTGATAAATTCAAGGACAGGGAGTTGGCTTACAGGGCTTTGGACGATTTCTTTTTTAAAGGAGATGCCCCCGGGTCTACAGTATTCAACCCGATAGAAAGGGTGCTCTTCTCCAGAGTCGTTGCCCAGAAGTCGTCCAATGATTACCCCAAAGGATTGCCCGGGGATGTCAATTACCCCATCTCATACCGTCTTGACGATCTTTTTAGCGGTTTGAGTGCTTTTGTAAACCGTTTAAACTCCCCGTATTTTGCATATTTCCACTTATTTTCTCCGCACGCTCCCTACAGGCCAAGCAAGGAATTTTACGGAAAATTCAACGATAATTGGCGCCCAATCAATAAACCCATGCACAGATTCTCGGATGGCAGGTCGACCGTCATTCTTAACGATGCGCGCAGAACGTACGACGAATACGTCGCCACGGTTGATAACGAATTCGGCCATTTCATGGATGCCTTGGACGGGTCGGGCGTTCGCAAAAACACCTACGTCATTGTGACTTCCGACCACGGAGAAATGTTCGAGCGCGGAGAAAAAAACCACGAAACCCCGTTGTTGTACGATCCGGTGGTTCACGTCCCGTTGATGGTCTCTGCGCCCAGGCAGCAGGATCGCAAAGAGATTTACTCGCCGACCAACAGCGTGGACATGCTGCCGACCCTGCTGCATTTGGCCGGACGCGAAATCCCGGCCTGGTGCGAAGGGACTTTGTTGCCGGGCCTGGGCGGACAGGAAGACCCCGGACGCGCCACATTCTCTGTCGAAGCGAAAAGCAATCCCGCCTTTGCGCCGATCAAAAAAGGGACGATTGCCATGCGCAAGGGAAAGTACAAGCTGATCTACTATACCGGTTACGAGAAACAGGATTCGTTCGAACTATATGACCTGGAGAACGATCTCGAAGAACTGACGGATTTATATTCCACCCAGCCTGCCATCGCTTCCGCGCTGCGCAAAGAACTGCTCGCCAAATTCCACGCGGCGGATATCAAGCCGAAAGCATAACCCGCTTTTTTTCTCTATCGTACAAAACCAAACAACGAACCGCCAAGCACACGAAGAGCGCAAAGAAAATGCCTTAAACTTAGCGCTCTTGGCGTGCTTGGCGGTTAAATTTCGTGTTTTGTATTTTAGCTCGCGCGGTTTCGATACAAACGGCCATTCGGCACGGAACGCATTTTCCCCACATCCAGCGGAAGGCCGGCGAACTCCGCGATTTGTTCACAATACGCGTCGGGATTGACGATCATGGCGTTATATTCCACGTACAAAACGTCGATATTGGGCTGGCGCGCCAGCCAATACTTGACAGCCGCCAGGTGCTGCTCGAATTGCGCCTGCATGGCGGCATCTTCGATCCCGGAATTTTCATTGCGCCGCGCGAGCATCTTTTGCTGCGAGGCCAAAATTTCCTTGATCGCGCGCTCCATAAAAATAACTTTGTAGTGGTATTCAGGGGGCAGGTACTCCAGTAGGGCCGAAATGATTTTGACGGCCTTGCCGTTCCCATCCGCAAGCCATTTATCCTGGCGATCTACCAGTTGCTTGACCGGCTCGAACTCGTAATAGCCGTTCGGGTTGTCTTCGTCCGCATTGCGGATTTGGTCGGTCAGGATGGGTACGCCGCCGTCCGCCAGCATTTTCATCATCATTGACGTGCCGGAACGCGGCAGCCCCGAAACGATGAGCATATGTTTCGGGGCTTTTTCTTGTGTCGATGAACGAGCGAACAATTTGCGTAACATTTCCGTTGAAGCCTTATGCCGTATTGCGTATTGCGTGTTGCGTCCACTCCGCTGCACTACGGGATTATATAAACCTCCGAAACGGAATACGCAACATTATCCCGTAGCGAGCGGAGTGGACGCAATACGAATGCGAAGTAATTGCGCCTTTCAGCTAAAGCACGTTCCCATGATTACAGATAACCAAGCCCCTTCAACCTTTCTTCCATATCTTTTTGCCCCTCAGGGCCTGTTTTCGAAGGCGGTTTGATGTAAGACTGGTCGAGATGCTTGCCAATTGCCAGGAAGGGAATATCGCGGAAGGATAGCCCCGGGATCGTGCTCAAATCGCGGTTAGCGAAAAGGACTCCGGGCACCAGGGCGGCGTCGATGCAATGGTCCGCGCCCCAATGGTCGTGATTGGCCTCGATCACCGGCCCTGCCGGGATTTTTCCCAACCCGGTCTCGGACGAGGCCCGGTATCCCGGAGCGTAGCCGACGACCAGGTCCGGCCCCAGGCGGGTGTATGGCCCGGTAAAGACTTCGTGCTTCAACAGCGCGCGGTTGACCACAACCTGCCCGTTCGGGCCGGTCCAGTTCAGCAGCTTTGTTTTGATTTCATCGAGCAGGCCCTCCAGGGTTGTCGCATCGACGATGCCCTGGCCTTCGCGGCCCGCCACATTCAGGTAAAGACTGTTGAGACCCAGCGCATAAGCTCTCGTTTTCCCCCAATTTGCTTTGGCCGGTTCGCCGTTCCCGGCAGCCTCAGCCAGTTGCATAAAACCCTTATCCACCAGCCAGCGGTTCAAGTGGACTTTATAGTCGAAGGGCCGGAAGCCGTGGTCGGAAAGCACCAAAAAACGATGCTTCTCCAGCCCCAATTGCTCCACCTTGCCCTGCACCTGGCCGACAAACTCATCCAGTTTGAGATACCAGTCGTCAACAAGATCGCCCCGGTCGTGCAAAAACATGTGCTGCACGCGGTCGAGACAATCGAAAATCCCGGCCAGCACACCCTCACGGAAATGCTCCAGGTGGTGAAAATAGACGCGCTTGCGCGACTCGAAGATCAGGCCGCACAGGTCAAGGAACTGCTTGTCAGAAATGCAGCCGTCCTCCAGCGCATTGGTATCCTGCGGCCAGCCCAACGTCAGGAACGGCCCTTGCTTCCAGGAATCTTTGATAAAAGATGCCGGCGTCCCGTAGGGCGAAACCGAATGCAAAGGATGGATCTGCAGCGGCAGGAAGTACAGGCT
>JBARBA010000457.1:0-2159 GCA_049792555.1 Anaerolineales bacterium | reverse complement strand
ATATAACGGCCGGCGGGAAGCGTGACCCACGCCGGAGTTTCATCCACGTCGGCGATATGATTGGGGATATACTTCCAAAATTTCCCGGACTCGGTATAAATGCGGTAACCAGTATGGGGATAATAATAGGTGTTTTCGCCCATTTCATGGGTTTCCACGGCAGTAAACACCCGCAAAGAGCCCCGCGGAACATAGGCGTGTGAACGGCTGGGCGCGGGTCCGACGGAATCAAGCACGACCGGCGTCGAGGAACATCCCGTCAGCCATACAAGCAGCGTCCCACCACCAAGAACCAATGCTGTCATCTTCATGATGCTTCAATTTACCCGCCCCGGATTAAGGAGATTTGAACGTCGAATTAAAATTCGTTCAGAAAGTTTTCCGCCACAGACGCCGGGAAAACTGCGGTCGCCAGCCGGCTTCCGGGTTTGAAACTTCAATGCAGCGCGCCAATCTGGTAATCCAAGTTCGCCTGCTGGATCAGCAGATCGTAACGGGCATTGGTGTTAGCTATCTCCGCCGAGGTCAGGCTCAGCTGGGCCTGGCTCAATTCGACAATGGAGCTGATCCCGGTCGTGTAGCGAGCCTCGGCCAGGGCATAGGCTTCTGTCGCGTGTTTGAGCAGTTGTTCGGTGGTGCGCAGCTGTTCCTGCGCGTTGTTAACGTTGAACCAGGCGATGCGCACATCCCGGATCACATTGTCCTCCGCCGCGCGCAGCATTTCAGCCTCGGCCTGCGCCTTCCGTTCGGCCTCATGCTGACGCGCTAAATAAAGGCCGCCCGCAAACAGCGGCAGGCTGAGTTGAACCCCGCCGGCGAGGTAATTGTCAGGCAAACGGCTGTCATGAGTGGGGGCATCACCGGCCACCCCAATCGCCGCAATTGTTGGCAGCCGCGAATCCCTTTGTGATTTTGCATATCGCAGCGCGGCGTCGCGGTCATCGCGCAAACTCAACAGCTCAGGCCTTTCGGACAAGGCCGTCTGAATCAACCCGGAAACGTCATTGGTCGCGGTGCGCGCGGGCAAGGATGGTTCGACCAGTTGAAACTGATGGAATTCGTGAAAGCCCAGCGCCGTCGAAAGTGAAGCCATCGTGGCATCGGTGTTGTTTTGAGCCCTTTCCAGCAACAACCGGCCTTCTTCGAGGGCGACCCGCGCAAAACTCACGTCCAGTTCGGATCGCAGCTTGTTGGTCGCCAGGGCGGTGACCTGGTCGAGCAACAATTGCCGCGTGTCGAAGGTCTGTTGGGCCACGCGCAGGACCGCCTGTGCCTCCAGCGCGCCAAAATAGCTAGTATCCGCCTGCAATATAACTTGCTCCCGGGTGGCATTGGCGTTCTGGTTTTCAGCCTGCGCCTGAAATTTTGAGCTGGCTGTGAGATTGGCGGTATGGCCGAAATCCGTAATGAGCTGGCTGACGGCCACGCCTCCGGCGGCACGGTCCAGGACGCTCGGGTTGTTCAATCCGCCGGCCATGATACGCGTGTCTTCGTCATCCGCACCGGCCGCGGTGGCATAGGCATTGGCTGTCGGAAAATACCCTGCGCGGGTTTCCTTGACGGCCTCTTCTGCCGCCAGCGCACGGTAATTTGCTGCGGCGATCCGCGGATGATCTCGCAACGCCAGTGTCTGCGCTTCTGGAAGCGTCAGCACTGGTGCCATGTTCGTTTCCACAGCGGCGTAGCCTGGAAACGCGGTGGCCACGGATAAGGCCAGTAACCAGCAGGATGTGTTTTTCATTTTCAAATCGGGATTTCTCGGTTCAGCCTTTCGGCTTTTGGGGATTGCGCCCCGGTTTTGCCATAAACCAGCAGATAAGCGGCAGGCACGATAAAGACCGTCAAGACGACCGAAACTGTCAGCCCTCCAATGATGGCAAGTGCCAGCGGCGCGTAGGCCTCGCTGCCGGTTCCCAGTTTTGCCGCCATCGGCAGCAGCCCCACCAGCGTCGCCAGCGACGTGATCAAAACCGGCCGCATCCGCACCCGACAGGCCTCACGGATGGCTTGATGGACCGTCAGGCCATCCGCCCGCAGGCGCTGGGTGAATTCGAGGATGAGGATGCTGTTCGACACGACAATACCGACCACCATCACCACCCCCATTAGCGACATCACGTTCAAGGTCGTCCCGGTCAGAAACAGGATGACCAGTACGC
>JBARBA010000456.1:0-2380 GCA_049792555.1 Anaerolineales bacterium | reverse complement strand
TGGTAGGCCAACTCTTAATGAACTGCTTTTACTAAAATCCCTGATAAACAAAGTTCGAAATATTCGGCCCGCCGCCGGCGAACAGGATCAACACCAGCAGGGCGGCGACAAGCACCCAAACCTGCTTTTTTGCCGTCCAACGCAGGAAGTATACATCCGAACCGGCCCGAAATTCCTGCCAGTCCAGGCCCAACGAAAACAGCAGCGCGGCGGCGATATTCAGCCAGGCTGTGGCCGGGAACGTTAATGAATAGGCCGGCAGGAAGCCGCGCAGGTAGGCCAGCGCCGTCGAAAAATCGACGGTTGCGAACGGGACCCAGGCCAGGGTCACAAAGGTGAAGATCGCCAGGGCCGAGAGAACTTTGCGTAGCGCCGTTTCGTCCGGGCGGGGGGAGCGGCGGAACTTTTGCTCGACGACCTGGTACAGGCCGTGCAGCCCGCCCCAGCAAAGCATCGACAGGGAGGCCCCGTGCCAGTAGCCGCTGACCAGCATGGTCAGCAGCGGCGGGGCGGCCAGCGCGACCCAGGCAGGCATCCGTTTTTGCAGCATCCGGCGGCGCAGCGGGAAGAAGATATAGTCGCGCAGCCAGGTCGATAGCGTGATGTGCCAGCGGTTCCAGAACTCGCCGAAGCTGCGGGCGAAGAATGGTTGGGCGAAGTTGGGCGAAAGGTCGATGCCGAACAGGGCGCTCAAGCCGCGCGCGATGGAGGTGTATCCGGCGAAGTCGTTGTACAGGGTAAAGGCAAAAACCACCAGCCAGGTGAGACGCTCCAGGCTGGAATACGCCGTCGGGTTGCTGAAAAGGTCGGCGGGGCGGATGGCGGTCAGGGCGTCGGCGATGACCAGTTTGCGCAGCAGCCCGACCAGGATCAGGCCCAGGCCGCTTCCGATCCGGGCGTTGTCCACCTTCCTGGCTTTTTCCAACTGTGGAATGAAGCGCGAGGCCTTTTCGATGGGGCCGGAGAGCAGCTTGGGGAACCAGGCCAGGTACAGGGCGAAATCGACCAGGTTGCGCGCCGGGGGGATTTGTCCGCGCGAAACGTCCACGAGATACGAAATGGCCTGCAAGGTGTAGAACGAAAAGCCGATGGGCAGCAGGGCGGCGCTGGTGTTGAAGGTCAGCAGCGCGTAGGGACTGACCAGCGCTTTGAGCGCGACCAGCGGCGCGGCGTTGAGCAGGATGCCGGCCCACAGCCATTTCGATTTGGCCGGGGAATCCTGCCCGAGCCGCAGGCCGAGCAGGTAGTTGACCAGGGTCGATATGACCAGGACAGCGGCATAGGGCCAGCCCCACGTGAGATAAAAAACGTAGGAGGCCGCCAGCAGCCAGGCGTTCTGCGCCGGGCGCGCCAGCCGGGAATAGACCAGGATGACGACCAGCGCAAAGACCAGGAAGGGGAGGGAGATGATTTCCATTACGTAACCATAACCACCTGACACTTTAAATGGTGGTTGAGTAGCTCCGAACGACAGTGAGGAGCGTATCGAAACCACATGCTACAGGTATTTTTTGCTTATTGTTGGTTTCGATACGGCGGGATAGCGCCGCCTACTCAACCACCTTATTGGATGGCTGCCAGTTTTTGCGCCAGCCAGTCGCTCAAAAGCGCCGCGCCCGCCGTGTTGAGATGCTGGGGGTCGAACCACATCGCATCGTCGATCTGCGGCGTCACTTCGACTTGCGCCCGCCAAAAGGGGATGTTCCGGGCGGTGAGTTCTGCCGCGACCGGGGGGATGAACTTGCTTTCGTAGGCTTTTTTGCCGCCCTGGATGTAATCGGGCAGGGAAGCGGCCCGGGTCGGCGCTTCGAGCAGGATCACGCGGGTTTTGCCGTTCAGCGCCAGCACGTCCTGGAATCCCTGCCACATGGACGGTTCGATGTGGAAGTCGTAGGCCGGGGTGGTATCGGCTGCGGGAGGTTGCTGGCCCACGTGGGCTGAATAGCCGTTCGCGTCCATTTTCTTCCAGGCGGCCAGCATCACATCGCGGCTGTAGGGCTGCTGCCAGAGCTTGAAGGCGCGGTAGTAGCCGTAGATGTAAAAATGATCCAGCGCCCAGCCTTCGGGGGTTGGCTCCCCAAGCTGGTAGCGCAGCCAGGGGTTTTTGACGAGCGGACGGGCCAGGTCGCCGAAGCGCTTGTCGAAGGAGTGGGCGCTGACTTCGTAGATCAGCAGGCGGGGGTGGTAGCGTTCGACCAGCATTTTTGCCAGCGGGGCGGCGGTGTCGGGGGTCAAGGAGGCCAGGCCAAAGTTGAAGCAGCGCAGCTCCTGGCCGGTCTTGCTTTTGTAGGTTTGCGCGATGGCGGCGGGGTCCAGGCCGTAGTCGATGTGCGAACTGCCCAACAGCAGGCAGTCCACCCGTCCGTAGCGGCGGGCGAAG
>JBARBA010000455.1:0-4408 GCA_049792555.1 Anaerolineales bacterium | reverse complement strand
TCCCAGGATCCAAGTTTCCACCCCAGGTTGCCCAAATTGTTACAGGAACGAGCGACCCCCAGAATGTCACCAATCTCCTCGCGGATTGCGAGGCTTTTGGACACAAAATCGCTGGCTTGTTTCAGGCGGTCTTTTTGATAATAGACCCCACCCAGGCGGTTATAAACGGATGAGACAAGATCGAGGCGCGCTGCCTTATCTGCCAATGCCTGTGCCTGGAACAGGCATTTCTCGGCCTCGTCCAGATTGCTGCGCCTGAAGTAAATCCAGCCGGTATCGTTCAAAATTTGAGATAGCTCAGCCGGGGAATCCAACCCGGTTTGCGCCAGCATATCTCTTGCCTGATTCAGGCAAACCAGGGCCTGGTCGTAATCACCCTGGCGTTCATAGGTCATCCCAATTTTTCGCTTCAGATTGCAAACGATCTCCGGGCTGGTCTGCTCATCTCCTGAGATGGCTTGTACTGCCAGTTCATATTCGGCCCGTGTGGCGGGGTAATCTCCTGCAAGGACCAGGGCATCCCCCAACCCGGCATGAACCTGGAGCGCCTGTTGGGTAGTGTGTTTGACATCCGGTAATAACGAAAGCGCATCTTCAAAATATTTTTGCGCCTGGCTGGAGTTGTAATTGCGCGCAGCCTTTTGCCCGGCCAAAATCAGATAATGAAGAGCGCGGTCTGTCCGATCGCTCCAAAAGTAATGCCGGGCAAGCACATCGACCTGGTTTTCCAGGTGATCAGCGAACAGTTTTTCAATCGTCTCGGCTACCAGGCCATGCAGCTCTTTACGCTCGCGCTTGAGTAAAGTGCTGTAAATTGTGTCGGCAACCAAAACATGTTTATACAGATATTCACCGTCGGGCGACGGGTCGGGCAGAATAAACTCACGGTCCAGCAGGACCCAGATCGAATGATCGATCTCCTGCGCGGTCAGGGTTGGCAGACATTCGACGATGACGGCGCGTGTAAAGGAGCGGCCCACCACGCTTGCCACTTTCAGGATGTGCCGCTCAACCAATTCAAGGTGATCAAAACGAGTCAGGATTAACCCTTCGAGCGTATCCGGAACCCCCAGCAGAGCGAGATCGACCTTGTCTGCAAGCTGCCAGCGCCCATCCACCCGCATCAGCAGGTTTCGATCCATCAACATCCGCAGGATTTCCTCCAGATATAAGGGGATGCCGGAAGCCCTTTGGACGATGTGGGCGCGCAGCGCCTCTGGCATGTTCTGGATTACCAGCAGTTGTGAGAAAAGCCGGTCGCTTTGGTCGGGCGACAGACTTTTGAGCGACAAGTCTGTGAACCGCAGCCGGAGGGATTCACCGGCCCGCCGGGTAATTTCGGCCAGTTTCCCATCTGCAAAGGAACGTGAAACAGCCACGATCACAACCGGGTTCCTCACAAGGCTATCCAATAGAAAATCGAGCAACTCCAAAGAGCCTGAATCTGCCCAGTGCAAATCTTCCAGGATCAAGACCACAGGCTTTTGCCGCACTTCTGCGAGTATTAAATCACGGACAGCCAGGAAGATTTGCTGACGAAGCTGCTCCGCGGCCAAATAATCGATCCGCTTGGCTGTCTCGGGGTTCGAAAGAGGCAGCGAAAGCATCTGCTCCAGATAAGGCAGGACATCGTCGACCCGCTTGGGCAATGCGCGGGTGACAAGCTCTCGCAAGCGGGCCTGACATTCGCTTCTTGGGGTTTCAGCATCCACTTCCAGCAAACGCAGGATCATATCCTGGAAAATCCAATAGGAAATCCCTTTCCGGTAAATCAGGCTATAGCCTTCCAGCACCTGCACCGGCAATTGGGATAAGAATGCTTTAAATTCCGAGATCAACCGGCTTTTGCCAATACCGGCCTCCCCACTGACTGCCGCAAACCGTCCCAGCTTTTCGCTGTTCATGGCGTTAACGGCCTGGCGCAGGCGCTCCAACTCACCATCGCGGCCAACCATCGGAGCGTAGAGACCTTCAATCCCGCGCACCGAACCCGGTTTGCTTTTCGCCCCCAGCACGCGGTGGGCAATGACAGGCTGCCTGACGCCCTTCAATTGCAACGGCGCAACCGCCTCAAAATCAAACAGGGTGCGCACTTGTCGATGAACGACACCACTGACCAGGATCATCCCCGAGCCGGCCGCCGCTTCGATGCGACTCGCCAGGTTGACCACGTCACCGATGGCGGTGTAATTCATCATCATATTTGACCCAACCCCTCCGACAACAACATTGCCGGAGTGCAGGCCAATGTGCGCTTTGATCTCGGAACCCAGCCGGTCTTTTAGTTCTGCGCTCAGTTTTTCCAGATCGGTTTGCATATCCAAAGCGGAGCGGATGGCAAGTTCAGCGCTGTTTTCGTGGGCAATGGGCGCGCCAAAGAGGGCCATCAAACCGTCTCCGGTAAACTTGTCCACCATCCCATCGTATTTATAGACATCATTCGCAAACATTTTTGTGCAACGCTGCACCAACTCGTACAACTGCTCGCTATCGTTGATCTGTTCCGAAAGATGGGTATAGCCTGATAAGTCGACAAACAGCACTGTTACCTGCCGGCGTTGTCCGGCAGCTTCAAGGCCTGCCTGCCTGAATCGATCCAACAGGTCTGCCCCGACCATTTCGCCAAGTCGTTGAGCCGCTTCTTGCCCGGCAACCGGCTCAGCCGTGGGCAAAATACCCGTTGCCAGCAGGCGCAGGCCACAGTTCCCACAAAAGCGCATGTTCGGTGGGTTAACAAAACCACAGTTTCGGCATTGGATGGACATGGGCAAACTTAACCTTGAGCGAATAACAACAAGTCATCAAAAGTTGGAGAGAACCACCTGGGCAAAACCGACCGGGACTTCGTCATCCTTGTAACGGCAAAAGAACACTTTCTCGGTCAAAACATCCCAGGCAGTTAAAGTATTATAACCATTCCTTTGCCCAATCCTTATAAGTGTAATGCAAATCAAACATGCGCTGACTTAACAGATATCAAAGCAAGGTATACATCTTTGATCGTTTGTATCCCGCCCCCATTTTGCAATGCAACGCCCCCACTCCTTGCGCAAGGAACGGGGGCGAGTTGTTTGTTTTCACCAGTGAGCAGTCGATAACTTTTCAGGAGGCACGAGCCGGTTGTTAAGCGACCTATTGTCGTGGCAAGTGTATCAAGCTTCCTGTTTGATTTGGACGACAACGGCATTGTGGCCTGCCTCAGTTTTGGCGCAGATGGATGTCATGGTAATCCCCTTCAATACGTACCCATGACCAGTTTCATCCACATACTCTCGGAATTTTGGATAATCGGCGAGCGCGTGTTGGAGCGCCTTTACGCTCAACGCGTCTAAAGCACTTTTGTTGCCGAATACGTGTGCGATTTGGGGCAAGGTCATATACAACATCTGTATGTGAGTTGGATCATCGGGTACTTCAACTGTACCTTCTCGCATAAGGTCGATAAGTGATTCTGCGAACACGGCCTGGGGTGTACTCGGAGGGACGTCCATGATAATCACATAAACTGGCTCAAGTGCCTGACTGAATATAGTCGGCGCGATCATGCGCATGAAATCCCGCTGATCAATTCCTTCCTTCAAAAGATCTTTTAGTTGACCTGACGTTAATTGAACACCTTTGACTTTACTAATGCTCCCTATGTAGATTCTCTGGGTATATCCAAATCGACCATCATCCTCGTTGATGGAATACGCTACCGATGTGAGTCCATTAGTGACACATGCCCGAACGACATCTTGCAAGATGTCAACCGGAACGCGCCGTCCCAGTTCTACCTGCAAAGTGTTGATGGAAGCTTCGAACGGCTCAAACACGACCATGTCGAGGATGCTCCGCCGGTTTAGGTTATCGACAATTGCTGCCTCGACAGCCTTAGAATTTGGGACATACTTGTTTATCGCAATGGTGACGTAAAAATCATAGTTGAAGCGAAATGGAAAGACCTGGTCTGTTGTTCTGGTGACAATGATTGGTTTTGCGTACTTGGGGGATGACATTTTAAACCTCCGGTGAGCTTTAGCTGGGGAAGCTAATTTACTTCCCCTTTTGTACGGCGATTCTCGCAGTTCGCTGGTATGGAGAGCCACACAACTACTGCTTCACCCGCAGACAAAACGCCGAAAGCAAAACAGCCCTTCGCCGCAGGTGAATTGCGTTCATTTTAGCACAAGACCCGGGGCATCTTACCAAAGCACTCGGAGTTTTGCAAAAACTCCGAGTGCTGGCTTTTGGCTATGCTCCCAAGTCGCCAACTTTGCGCCGATGGCGCTATGCTATACTTTGAGCAGGAAGCGGACACGTTGTTACGCGCCCGCTCTTGCCCGAATTGACCGGCAAAAATTATGAGCAACCCCACCCACATCCTTGTCATCGACGATGAACCCCAAATCCTGCGGGCGCTGAAAAC
>JBARBA010000454.1:0-7170 GCA_049792555.1 Anaerolineales bacterium | reverse complement strand
GTAGTAGACTGTTTCATATGGGTTCCCTGTGGAGCCGATGAATTTACCTTAGGTTGATTATCTCTTCGACTGCCGAACGGTATACCCCAATGAAGCCCAAATGTGGAATTCGATTTAGAACTTTGCGCGTCATTTTTTTTTGAAACTGATGGTTTCGGTGTAATATTTTTAGACTTTAGCTCAGAAATCCAAGCTCCAATATCATCCTGTAAATTTTGAATGTATTCGATATCTTCATATTGATATTCTTCTTGATATTTTTCCAAGAACCCATTCAACAAACGCTTGGCTTCACTTAGGTATAAAAGACCTGCTTCTACATCAGAGATATTGTAACAAAGTAAACCAAGATACCAATATACAAGAGATTGGTTATATTCATTCATCTCATTCAGATAATCAGGGAATTTGAATTCAATTGCCATAACACCCAATGCATCCCTTTGTGTATATTTCGCCCCTTCTGCATAAAAACTAAGATTATAACAATGAGCAAGGAAAATAATATCGAAAGGAGTTGGCGCATAGACTTTCAAAATAGCTTTCAACTTGTCTATCTGCGAGTTGATAACTGCAAGATCAGATGGCTCCATAGCACAAATTACTTCCCAACACTCCTGAATTATTGGGTCATTATCAGGAACCTTTAATCGGCAAATAATATCCGAAAATACTCTTGCCGATGCCTGCATTAAGACTCGATTTTTTAAGTCGGAATAACTTTGGTCGATAGTCCCTATTATTTCCCCATACTTTTTTTGGTATTCATATTCCCCGTCATTAATATTATCAGTATTGATTTTTGAAACTATATAAGTGGCTTCATCTATTTTCATTTGAGCAGTATCTAGGTCGCTATTTACGCAATATAGCAAACCTGAAAGCCAATTGTTCATTGCTTGATACCATTTTTGGCCTTGTATACTAAATTGAGCTTCCGCTCTTTCCGCACAGAGTATTGCTCCTCCCCAATTGGGAAGAGTATGATATGCATAAGCAAGCAGCATAAAATAAAACGGCGATTTTTTATTATACGGATCTGCTCCGACCTTATTTTGAGCTGCTTCAAGGCGCAAAATCATATCGCTTGAACTTGACTCATCCACGCACTCATCCCGCACATCTTGATATAACTCGATAATCCCTTCGGGCACTGTTTCCCGAGGAAACCCAAACTCCATTGGGTCGTTTTCCAATTGGTCAAGAACTTGAGCTACTTCTTTTAGAAACATGTTTTGCTCCAAAACAATGCCGGTGAAAGATGAAAGTTAACCTTTTGCTTGCCGATGGCCGAAAAACGCCATTTGTTATCCTTCAGGAGGGTTTGGTGATTCAGGGTTTTGGGGTGATTCAGGACTTGCTGCTGGTTCAGGGTTTGGCGGTTGAGGAGGGTTTGGTGGGGTATTTAAAAGCCGCTGCAATTGCTCCAGGGTATCCAGCGTTTCTTTGGCAAGATAGGCTTTCACCGTAGGGTCTCTTAGATTTTCATCCAACATGCTGGAAAAAGATAGCAATAAAGGCTCCGAAAACTTCCCGGCCACATTCTTATCCAAGCCCTCAGCGATGGCCAGGATCAGGTCGCGTTGCGCATCGGCCCGCGCTTTTTCGTGGGTGCGGATATTGAGCGCCTTGGCCTTGCCTTCCCCTACGGTGACAATACTTTGCCTTTCGGCCTTCCAGTATCGTTTCTGGTGGTCATCCACTTCTTTGGGAAGCTCGATTTTCAAAATCTGAAAGTCCGTGACAAAGACCCCAAAACCGTTGGTGGCTTTATTAAGCTTTTCAAAGATTTCTTTGATCGCATCAGGCGACAAAATCTGCCCACGGTTCCGGTCTGCGATGAACAAATCATCCAGCATTCTGCTGCCAACATATCCAGAAATAACGCTGGTCTGTCCCCAGGCAGCGTCGACCCAGTTCATTTCGCTTGGTTCCCCGTCCATGCGGTTCGGCCAGCGCAACGCATAGCGTTCAACGGCTTTCTTTACCGCCAGCGGGTCGTATGGGTACATTAAGCCAGAATCAGGGTCGTATTTTGCGGGATCCCCGATGCGGCACTCAATTTTAACGGTGAAGGAGATTTTGATCCCGTCCTTGGTCCACACATCAAAACTGCCATCCTTTACCTTGGGACGCAGGTCAACGACATACTTAATGGTCTCATACCATTCCAAAAAAGGAACCTTGTCTCCCGGTCCGACCACGCGCGAAAAACGATTGCCGCGTTCAAGATACAGGGCGCTGCCGTCAAATATGGTCAGCATAATCGGGCCGCCCAGGTGGATGGCTGACCAGGCCGGCCACTGATCCTTTTTGTCAATCTCGCCATCCTTGACAAGAATTTTCTTAAACTTCACAAACATATTCAGCGGCGGCGGGAGCTTGGATTTTCCAGAAAGCCGGTTATTGATGATCTCATTTGGGTCAATATCTTCCGGCGGACGGTAGAAAGCAATAAAAAAGCCGGATGCCACGCGAGAGACTCCGATCGATAGGACAATGAAAAATGGCAAAGGCAGCAACACAATTAATACGGCAACAATCCAGGTAAGCAGGGGCGGGTAAGATCCAAAAAAGAAAAAGCATACCGCGCAGAAGCAGGCATAAGCAAACACAAATAAAAACCCCAGTAAGGTTGGCGTCGAAGAGTTGCTCCCATATTTGTCGGAGTCGCGATGCGCGTCGTCACGCGTGTAGGCGGTCTGCCAATCATCCGGGTTTTGTGGATAAGGAAATGTCATGGCTACTTCTCCTTACCTTGATTTCGAAAAAATTGTTCCGGCAAATCCCTCAAATGGTTCTGGAGTTCCTCTGGAATTCTATCGTCCGGTTGCTGGTGAACGAAATCCTGCAAAGCATTCAAAAAGCGCATCGCAATCACGTAACGCGGGAGGTTGGGATCAATTTCTTGCGTTTGCTGCAGACCCTCTGCAATTGCGTTCAACATAACCGATTGGGCATAGGCGCGCGCTTCTTGCTGCGCGTACTCCGATTCGGCTTGCGCCTCGGCCAGAATATTGGAACTCTTTCCCTCCCACTCGGAACTCCACGTCGTGATTTGTTGCTTCGATATGTCATCGACCTGGTCGTGCTCACCCGGAAAACTAAAATTTACCACGCGGGCAGAAAGCAAAAGGATGCCCGCGCTCCGTATTGTAAGGGAAGCATTCGCTTTGATCTCATCCGCAATTTTATCCAGCGCATTGGCGAATTTCTCATCCTTGGCCGGGCGCCATAATTCATCCAGGTTCTTCTGCGAAAGCACTTTGCGGGCTGCGTCTTCAACAACATTCAGCACCCATTGATCCCAATAAATAAGATGATCGCCTGCGGCAGCTTTTGAGCTGGTCACACCCAGCGTAGCTTGAATCCGCAAATGCGAAAAGGGGAAACTCCCCAAAGTGTAGCTGGGTTTATCTGCGCCGCGTAAAATCGGATTCAGCCGGCGCAGTTTTTCATAGGTTTCCTGGTCCCAGGCGTCCGCATCCAGGCGGAACGCTGCAACAACACGCGCTTTGAAGCTGATGCCATCCTTGCTGACCACCTCAATTTCGTTTGTTCGAGTCTGCAGTCGTAAATCGAATACCTGGAAAGGCCGCTCCGCTTTACCGGTAAAAACCACACCTGGGCCGTCCAGTCGTTTAAACTTCGTGCCGCCGGTGATCGCCACAACCTGGTGTGAGTGTGTCCAGACCAACCCCGGCACAGGATAATCCTGGGACGCATCGCCGGGAATGCGTGTCTCAAGTTTTGCCCAGGCATGCCCGCCAACGACAATCAGTGGGAATTGAATCCCCCAGGCATAAGCAGCCAGGATAACAAAACGCTTCCATCTTTCAGCGCGATCCTCCGGGTTGGATGCCGGCAGCAGGATAACTGCCATGTTATAGAGAGAAAAATAATAGGCCGCCAACACGGGTACCGAAAAGAATAAGAGTCCGACCCAGCGGTTGAAGAAGATCAAACCGGCGAAAACAACAGCAATATGACCGCCGGTAGAATACATCCACCTTGTTTCGCCATTTTCATGACCGAACATATGAGCCACGAAGAAAAGTAAACCAGAGAGTTCAACCCACCTGAAAAGGGTAAATACCCCAATCCACTCCGCCCACGGAAATGTTTCTCCTCCTGATGAAAAGTACAGCAGCAGGAACTCTGGAATGCACCAGATCACCCCAGCCACAAAAACCAAAATAAACAAAATAAATGTTTGCGACACCAAATCCCCAATGATGCCTCCCGTTGGGTTCTTGGGCTTCGCTTTCCTGTTTTTAGAGATGCCTTTGACAAAGAAATAAACAGGGTATCCCAGGACGAGTAGCAACCCACCCCAGAAAAACACAAAATCCAACAAATTGTTGGCTGCTTTTAAAACCTCGTTTATCATTTCAAGGATAGCCATAGAATGGTAGTCCCTGTGATGTGTCCTTTATAAGATTCTATTCAACTCATGCCAAAATGAGTATATACTTTAGCAGATGAATTTGTCAAGCAAATTTCTTCGTTCTGAAATCTGTAAAAAAACTATATCGGAAAATTATGAATCTGCTTAAAGTCGAATTTCACTGCCATACCATCTTCTCCAAAGACAGCCTGACCAAACCGGAGCGGCTAGTGGACACGGCCCGCCAAAAGGGACTGGGGCGCGTCGTTGTGACGGACCACAATTCCATCGCAGGAGCGCTGCGCGCGCATCGCATCGACCCGGAACTGATTATCGTGGGCGATGAAATTATGACCACCCGCGGCGAAATCCTGGCCGCCTTCGTCGTCGAAGAGATTCCTGCCAGGCTCACACCGCAAGAGACCATCCGCCGCCTGCGCGAACAGGGCGCCTTTATCAGCGTGTCGCACCCGTTCGATGTCATGCGCAGCGGCCACTGGGCCTTGCCCGACCTGCTGGAAATCGTCCCCCTGGTGGATGCCATCGAGACCTTTAACGCGCGCTGCATGGATCCGGCGTTTAACGTCCGGGCGCAGGCATTTGCCCGCGAGCACAAGCTTCCCGGCACCGTCGGGTCTGACGCGCACACAGCCCTGGAGCTGGGACGCGCCACTTTAACGCTGGAAAATTTCACGGACGCGGACGGTCTTCGGCGCGTCATCCGCCAGGGACAGGCGCAAACGCGGCTTTCGTCGCCGCTGATCCACCTGACATCGCGTTTTGCGGTGATTGTCAAAAAATTGGGCGGGGGCAAACGTTTGTCATAGAAAGGATGGGCAAAACCTTTCCGTGACCTATATAAAAAACGCCCGTTTCTTTGTCAGAACAGGGCGTTTTTTCGCAAACCACAAAATTCACCAAGTTTTACTCTTGACCGTATACTTCGCGCAACAGCTTGCTCACTACATCGTCGGCGGGCATGGGCAGGAACTTCTCCTGGAAGCCCAGGATGCTCAGTAGGGGCAATTCAAGCATAAAAGCATGCATATCCATGCCTTTTTTCTTGTTATCATCCATATCAGCGCCAAAGGTCGCGGCCATCCTGGCCTTGATCTCTTGGAAGACCGGCTCGAAAATCACCTTGCTGTGCGGGTCTTCCATCCAATCGCGCACGGGCGATTCGCCGCTCAAGATGCAGGGCAGTTCCAGCGTGGCTTGCAGCGTGGCCGTCTGGGCGCAGCGAATATCCGCCGAGGATGCGCCGATCAAAATATCCACGTCGCCGTCTTCGGTGATCCACTGCTTGTAAGCCGGATGGTAATAGGCAAAAGCGCGAAAATCAAGCTGGAGTGTGACCGTTTTGGTCTCGCCCGGCTGCAACTCGACCTTGGCAAAGCCTTTCAGCTCCTTCTCAGGACGGATCAGCGCCGATTTCCGGTCATGCACGTAGACCTGGACAATTTCCTTGCCGGCCACATTGCCGGTATTGGTCACGTCCACCGAAACCGACAGCCCGTCCACATCCTTGAAGGTCGCAGCCGATAATCTCAAATTACTGTAAGCGAAGGTGGTATAGCTTAATCCGTGACCGAACGGGAAAAGCACGGACATGCGCTTGGCGTCGTAATAGCGGTAGCCGATGAAAATGCCCTCGCCATAACGCACCTCGCCGCCCCCGCCGGGGAAGTTGGTATGCGACGGCGCGTCTTCCGTCTTGAGCGGGAAGGTCTCAGAGAGCTTGCCCGAAGGCGTAACCCTCCCGGTCAGCACATCGGCAATCGCTCCGCCGCCAGCCTGCCCCATCATCCAGGCTTCGAGCACGGCGGCCACGCCGTCGATCCAGGCGCTCATCGCCACGCATGCGCCGTTGTTCAGGATGACGACCGTCCTGGGCTGCGCGGCGCTGACAGCTTTAATCAAGGCCACTTGCTGCGCGGTCAGGTCGATATCCGGGCGGTCATAGCCTTCGGATTCTTTGTATCCGGGCAGGGCGACGAAGAGCAGCGCAACATCCGCGGACCCGGCAACGGCTACCGCTTCGTCGATCAATCCCTGCTGGAAATCGTCGCCGTTTGGATAGCCCTCGCTGAACGTTAATTCCGTGTTCGGGAGCAGGTTGCGCAGTTCGTTGAAAGGCACGTCCACCTGGGTGGCGGTGATGCGCGAACTGCCTCCGCCCTGGAAGTGCGCTTCTTTGGCCGAATGGCCGATGACGGCAAGGCTGCCCGCGTCCCGCAACGGCAGGATGCCGTTATTTTTGAGCAGCACCATACCTTCGGCAGCCACCTTGCGCGCCAGGGTATGGTGCGCCGCCGGATCGTATGCGCCGCCTTTGGGCGTTTGCGCCGCCTTGAAGACGATCTTCAAAATGCGGCGCGCGGCTTCGTCCAGCAGCGCCTCGTCCAGTTCACCGCTGCGGACAGCATCCACCACAGCCTGCGAGCGGCGCGGCTTGGGACCGGGCATCTCCAGGTCGAGGCCGCCGCGCAGCGCCTCCACGCGGTCATGCACCGCGCCCCAGTCCGAAACGACAAAGCCATCGAAGCCCCATTCGTTTTTGAGAATATCCACCAGCAGTTGGTGGTGCTCGGAGCAGTAACTGCCGTTGACTGTGTTGTAAGCGCCCATCACCGTCCAGGGTTTGGCATCTTTAACGGCGGCTTCATAGGCAGGCAAGTAAATTTCATGCAGCGCGCGTTCATCCACCAGGGCATTGATCCGAAAACGCTCGGATTCCTGGTTGTTGACCGCGAAATGTTTGAGCGACGTGCCCACGCCTTTGC
>JBARBA010000453.1:0-5218 GCA_049792555.1 Anaerolineales bacterium | reverse complement strand
GGAGAATAGAGAGCGGGGGGTGGTTGGTTTGACTAATCATCTTCTCTCTGATCTGAAAAAAGATTCACTATTGTAACAATGGGTGGTTGAGTAGGTGGCGTTCCCCAGCCACCGTATCGAAACCACATACAATTGTTTATATGAATACCCGGTGGTTTCGACACCTGCACTGCGTTCGGTGCAGTGTACGACGACGGAAACATCACCGTCGTCTACTCAACCACCTGACTGATATGAAAAATTATTTTCATGGCGACTTCTCTACTCATCTGCCTTTAGCCGTAAATAGGATTCATAACGTTGCTTGCTCACCGTCCCGGCCTGGATGGCCGCCAGCACGGCGCAGCCCGGTTCGTGGACGTGGCTGCAGTCGCTGAACTGGCAGTCCTCCACCAGCGGGGCCAACTCCGGGAAGTAGGCGTCGATCTCTTCGGGTTCGGTATCCCACAGCGACAGCGACTTCCATCCGGGCGCATCCGCCACCCAGCCGCCGTCGAGCAGCGCGTGCAACTGGCGGAAGTTGGTGGTGTGCCTGCCTTTGTCGTTGGCCGAACTGACCGCGCCCACCACCAGTCCCAACCCCGGCTGGATGGCGTTCATCAGGCTGGATTTGCCCACACCGCTCGGCCCGGCCAGCGCCGAGAGCTTGCCCTGCAAGACGGCCTTGAGCGCATCGACCCCGATGTTCTCGTTGGCGGAGGTATAGATCACCGGGTAGCCCAGCGCGGGATAACAACCGAAGATTTCCCGGGCGGCTTCCGGCCCGACGAGTTCGACTTTGTTGGCCACGATCAGCGCCGGGACGCGCTGCTTTTCGGCGATGACCAGGAAGCGGTCGAGCATGCGCAGGTGCGGTTCGGGGTTGGCGCAGGCGAAGACGAAGACGGCCTGGTCGGGGTTGGCCAGCAGCACCTGGCGGTACTCGCCCTGCGGGCGCGGGTCGAGGCGCACGATCTCGCTTTTGCGCGGCAGGATCTCGTCGATGCTGCCGGTGCCGTCCGCCTCCCCGGAGAAGTGTACGCGGTCGCCGACGGCGGCGATGTCGCCCAGGCGCTTGCCCTGCTTCAGGCGTCCGCGCAACTGACAGGTGACGGACTGCCCCCCGGCATCGTCGCGCACGATGAAAAAGCCCGATTGGGCGCGGATGATTAAGCCGGTGGAGGGGGTTGGGTCGGACATGGTGGATATTGTACTCTTAAAGAGACAGACCTCCGAGTTCTTCAAGAACTCGGAGGTCTTGGTCTCGTTGTTGCGCTACGGCCCAAACGTCGGCGTGACCGGCAGGGTGGGTGTGCGGGTGATGCCAAAATCGGTTTCCCAGGGGTAATAAGAGAAGGTCGGGTGTCCATTTAGATAGACATCAATCATACGCTTGAACATCGGCGCGGCAATCACCGAGCCTTCGCCCGCATTTTCGGCGATGACGGCAATGGCGATGTTTGTAAAACCCGGGGTGGTCGAATCGGTATACCCGGCAAACCAGGCGTGCGATTGGCCGTTGCCCGATTCGGCCGTGCCGGTCTTGCCATATAGGGGTATCTGATCGCGTATGGTATAGAAGCGCCCATAAGCGGTGCCTTTCTGGTTGTAAATTACTTTGTGCATGGCTGCTTGCAGCGCAGCCAGGGTGGTATTTGTTATCGGCAGCGGGCGGGCGTTGGCTTCGGACTTGAAGGCCTGCGTCACATTGCCGTTGGCATCCACGATTTTTTCGATCAATTGCGGGCGGAAGAGCGTGCCGCCGTTGCCGATGGCGGCCATGAGGCGCGCCACTTGCAAGGGCGTGACCTGCACGTCGCCCTGGCCGATGGCCTGGTTGACGGCGTCAAGCTGGCTGGCCGGGTCGGAGATGTTCCCGGCGGCTTCGTCGATCACGCCGATGCCGGTGGGGGAACCCAGGCCGAAGCCGCGCGCCATGTTGGCGATGGCTGTCACGCGGCCCTGGTTGTACAAATCCAGGCCGATGTGCCAGAACCACGGGTTGCATGAACGCATTAATGCGTCGCTCAAATCCAATATGCCGGATGGCGGGGTGAAAGATGTCGCGCCGGCGGCTAATTCATTTTGGTAATGCTCCCAGGTCCAGTCGTCCATGACGCGGCCGGGCAACTCGGTAAAATGGTAGGGGCAGTCGATCTTTGGACTGTCGGGCGTATAGGTGCCGCTTTCGAGCGCCGCCGAGAAGGTGATGACCTTGAAAACCGAGCCAAGCGGGTATTTGCTCTGCGCCGCGCGGTTGAGCGAGGGCGTGTTCGGGTCGTTGGTTAGCGCGACGACGCCGTTCGGGCTGTTCTTGTTGCCCGGGTCAAAGAGATTGGGGTCGTAGCCGGGCGAGGAAGCCATGGCCAGCACCTTGCCGCTGTCGCGTTCGAGCACCACAATCGCGCCGCGGAAGCCTTCCAGGCCTCTTTGCGCGTAATACTGCAAGCTTTCATTCAGGGTCAGGTAGATATTGCCGGCCGGCTTTTGGGGGCGGCTGCCCAACTCGGCCACCACCGCGCCATCCGGGGCGACGACGTGCAGCGCCGCGCCGTTTTGCCCGGCCAAAATATCCTGGCCCCATTTTTCGATGCCGCTGCGCCCGATCAACTGGTTGCGCGAGTAGCCCAGGCGTAACGATTGGTTCAGTTCCGCCGGCTGGATGGCCGAGACATAGCCAATGGTCTGCGGGGCGACATCGTTGGTGTAAAAGCGCGTGTTGTAGGAGTATTGGTAGACGCCGCTGAAACCGTTCAAAACGCCGCCCCCGCGTTTTTTGTAATCTGCCTGGGAAACTTCACCGACCGGAATATACCAGTTCGACCCGGCGTTGGCGTACATGCCCTGGATCGTGCCAGGATACAAATCCACCAGATTGCTGATGCTTGCCAGCATTGATCCTTCCAGTTTGGGATCGATTTCGCCGGGGACCAGGCCGATCGCCACCGCGTCGCTCTGCGAAACGATGGCCTGTTTTCCGGTGGAGTCGTAAATATTCCCGCGCGCGGGCACGGAAATGTCCATGGCAAGGTGGTTGCCGCCATGCAGTTCGGGCAGGATCAGGCCGTCGTCCCAGGCAATGCGCCACTGGTCGCCTTCCATTTTTAGGTTGGCGGTCAGGTCGCGTGGCAAGTCGCCGATCACGTTGGTTTTGTAGGTGACGTGGACGCTGACCTGGGCGCTATCGGTCGTCTTTTGGGACGCGCCGACGCTGTAATCCAGTTCCTTGAGCGTCAGGTTGTTCATCGCGTCGGTGTACTTTTTGCCAAAATCGTCGGCGCTGATGGTTTTCTGGCTGTCCTGGGTCAGCAGGCCGTACATCGTGGCGTAGTCTTCCACCTTCCAGGCTTGCAGGAAGGCATCGACGACCGGCAACGGGTCGGGCGGAGGCGCCGGGGTGATCGCCACGCGCGGCGAGGGGAGCGCGGGGGTATCTGTGGGCAGTGTTTCCGGGGTGCTTGTCCCGCCGCAGCCTGCCAGCAGGAAAAGCATCAGGACGAAACTCAAAATTCGATTTATTTTCATGGGGCACCTTATATTTGTGGCTCTTTGGTGTTCAGTGGGGTAAAACCCTAATAGAACACGGATCACGCTGATCAGGCGGATTCTCACGGATTTTTCCAGGTTTTACCCGCGAAAATCCGCCTGACATCGTACCCGTAGGGTATCCGTGCCATCCGCGTTCTATTCCCCACTCGATGCCAAAGAACCCATTTTTTCTCCATTCAGGATCGAACGAAACACGGGACACTGATAAGCGAGCGTTGCCTGGCAGTTGCGGGCCACGTCGGCGCGCGGCGTCACGTCCATGCGGCGTAGCAGCGCCGTCAGGTGGCAGAGCGGCAGGCCCATCACCGAGGCGTAACAACCTTCCATACGGGCCACCGGCTGGAAGTCCGGGTTTTGGATGCCGTAGGCCCCGGCCTTGTCCAACGGGTCGCCGGAGCGGACATAGGCGTCGATCTCGTCGTCGCTGTAAGCGCGCATGGGCACGTCCGTCACACAAACATCCGTCAGCAATTTTCCGTCGCGGACGCGCAGGACGGCGATGCCGGTATAGACCTGGTGCGTGCGCCCACGCAGGCGGCGCAGCATCTTGTGGGCGTCGTCAGCGTCCATTGGCTTGCCCAATATTTCGCCGTCGATCACCACCGACGTGTCTGCGCCGATGATGACGTGTTCGGGCCGGGCGCGCTCCAGGACGGCGCGCGCCTTGGCTTCCGCCAGCCGCCGCACATAAGCTTCGGGCGTCTCGCCCGGCAGCAGGCTTTCGTCGCTGTTCGAGACCTCCACCGTAAACATCCAGCCGCCCAGGGCCAGCAACTGGCGTCTGCGCGGAGAGTTCGATGCAAGCAGGAGCAAGGATGGTTCGTTCATGGAAATCAGGATGGAATTCTAACACAACCGCAGGGGTGTTTAATTTCAAATGGCCCCGCCACACCTGTCCCGGCATCCCTTCGGGATGGCAGGTGTCGAAACCACTAACAACCAACTCCCCCCGAAATGATGATACCCAAGCCCTGATAGTGTTTATGTAACTACGTCACAAAACTCCCCGAACGGGTGATGGTTAAATCTCGATAATAAGATAATATATACCGTCTTTAAAAACCTACCCGCTTTTTTACCACAGGAGAGAAACCCATGAAAACCAAATACCTTTTACCCGTTTTGTGCCTTGCCCTGGCAATTGCCCTTGTGGCTTGCGGCGCGCCCGCTGCCACCCAGGCTCCCGCGCCCGCCGATACTGTTGCTGCCCCGGCTGCCGGTGATACGGCTGTTGCCCCCGCTGCCGGCGATACTGCCGCTGCCCCTGCCGGTGATGTTGTAGCCAAGTTCGTCTTCACGAATCAAGGCGCAGTGGACATTTGCTCGCTCTATCTGTCCCATGTCAGCAAAAATGAATGGGGCCCCGATCAACTCCAGGGCCAGAAAATCACCGCCAACGGTGGAACATTCACCCTTTTGAACATCCCGTCCGGGACGTACGACGCCAAGTGGGTCGGCTGTGACAACACGCAAGGCACCCTCCAACTCGACATCAAGAACTAAGCAAGCACCCCGGGCTGCATTTTTTTTCGATAGCCTGTCGTTTTGTGACTGCTCAGGCTTTTGCCTGTTATGGCTCAAATAGAACGCGGATGACGCTGATCAGGCGGATTTACACAGATTCTTTTTGGATTTACCCGCGAAAATCAGCTTAATCCGTCAAATCCGTGTTCTATTTTTTGATGGGTGA
>JBARBA010000452.1:0-5784 GCA_049792555.1 Anaerolineales bacterium | reverse complement strand
GCGATGATTGCAATGCAGCCCAGCTTGACCAAGGCTTATGTGAAATTGATTGCTCAGTACCATCCAAATTTGTTGACGGACAGCACTCCGCTGCCCCAATCATAAAAAGGTGACATATGTCACTATCACGGATTTGGCGGATTAAGCTGATCTTCGCGGATAAATCCTAAAAAATCCGCGAGAATCCGCCTGATCGGCGTCATCCGCGTTCTATTTTAGGCCACAAGAGACGCTTTATTCTCCCGAAGCTCAAGAAATTTCCACCAACGTGCGGGACTCACTTTGGCAGACATTTCTTTTCGCTCTGGGGCCGAGGAACCAAAAAATCCTATGCTTAAATACACCAAACCGCTTCCTGCTTCGCACCCGATCAGTAAGCTGCAACACACGTTGCAACACGGCGACATTCCCTGGCAAGTGGTCATCGCGCTGGCTTCGGCGCTGGTCATGCTGCTGGTGCTCGCCGTCGGCTGGACGTTGTGGAGCGAATCTGCTGCGGCCCAGGCTCATAACGGCCTGGGCTTCCTGCTGCCCACCAACGACCCAAACTGGGACCCGGTCGGCGACACCTACCAGGCTTGGCCGTTCATCTACGGCACGCTGGTCACTTCGTTGGCGGCGCTCGTCCTGGCCGTCCCGGTCAGCCTGGGGATCGCCGTCTTCCTGGCCGAACTCTGCCCAAGCTGGCTGCGCACACCGTTAAACTGGCTGGTCGAACTACTGGCCGCCATCCCCAGCGTCGTTTATGGACTGTGGGGCCTGTTCGTCTTTGTGCCGCAGGTGGTCGTCCCGGTGGGCAACTTCCTGGGCGACAGCCTGGGACAAATCCCCGGTCTGGGCGTCCTTTTTGCCGGGCCGATCCCCCACAGCGGCGTATCCCTGCTTGCGGCAGGCATGGTGATGACGATCATGATTACCCCCACGATTGCCGCCGTCAGCCGCGACGTGCTGATCGCCATCCCTGCCTCGCAGCGCGAAGCCGCCCTGGCGCTGGGCGCCACCCAATGGGAAACCATCTGGCAGGTGCTCCTGCCCTATGGCCTTTCCGGCATCTTGGGAGCCACCATCCTGGGCCTGGGCCGCGCCCTGGGCGAGACAATGGCCGTCACCATGGTCATCGGCAACAGCGCCGCCGGTTCGATCTCGCTGCTGCGCCCCGGCTACACCATGGCCAGCATCATCGCCAACGAGTTTGCCGAAGCCGTCTCGCAATTGCACTCGCAGTCGTTGATCGAGGTCGGTTTCGTGCTCTTTGCGCTGACGCTGCTGCTCAACATCCTGGCCCGTTTCCTGGTGTGGCGTGTGGCCAGCAAGACCCCGCAGGAGGCGCGCACATGACCAACTTACGCGACATGATTGCCAAACAGCAGACGTGGCTCTCCCCGCAACGCAAAGTCATCAACTTCCTGATGCTTTCGCTAACCGGCGTATTGACCCTGCTGGCGCTGGTTCCCTTGTTCTGGATCGTCGGCTACGTCATCTATCGCGGCGCGCCGTCGCTTAATCTCGATTTTTTCACACAGATGCCGCGCCCGTTGGGCGAGGCGGGCGGCGGCGTGGTCCACGCCATCCAGGGCACGCTCATCGTCACGCTCCTGGCGGCCTTGTTTGCCATCCCGCCGGGCGTCCTGGCCGCTTTCTATGCGGCCCACCACCCCAACACCCCGCTGGGCGTGACCCTGCGTTTCAGCACCGACGTGCTGGCCGGTGTGCCGTCGATCATCATCGGCCTGTTTGCTTATGCCATCATGGTCAAACCGATGGGACATTACTCCGGCCTGGCGGGCGGCGCGGCGCTGGCAATTTTGATGCTCCCGACCATTATCCGCACCACCGAGGAAATGCTCAAGCTGGTGCCGCATACCCTGCGCGAGGGATCGCTGGCGCTCGGCGCGCCCGAATGGAAGACCTCGCTGGACGTGCTGCTGCCCGCAGCCTTTAGCGGGATTGCGACCGGCTTTTTACTGGGCCTGGCGCGCGCCACAGGCGAAACCGCCCCGCTGCTTTTCACCGCGCTGGGCAACGAACGCTTCAACCTGGGCCAGATCGTCGCCAGCGGAGCGCAGTCGCACCAGTCTTTCTTCGACATTTTAGGGCGGATTATCAACCAGCCGATTGACTCCCTGCCGCTGACCTTGTGGAAATACGCCCAGCAGCCCTACCCCGAGCGCGTCGACCAGTCGTGGGCGGTGGCGCTGGTGCTGATGATCCTTGTCCTGACCCTAAATATCATCGCCCGCCTGTGGATCGAATCCCGGGCGCGGCGCTTGCGAGGTTAACATGATTGCCAACCTGGTTTCCATCGCTTCTGACACGGCGATTTCTGAATCAAAAACCAAAGTGGAGGTAAACAACCTGTCGGTCTACTACGGCAAGTTCCGCGCATTGACCGATATCGGCATGCCGATCTACGCCAACAAGATTACCGCCATCATCGGGCCTTCGGGCTGCGGCAAATCCACCCTGCTGCGCTCGTTCAACCGCATGAACGACCTGACGCCCAACACGCGCATGGAAGGCGAAATCTTGCTCGACGGCGAAAATCTCTACGCTCCCGGCGTGGACGTCGTCGATATCCGCCGCCGGGTGGGGATGGTCTTCCAACGCCCGAACCCCTTCCCCAAGTCGATCTACGACAACGTGGCCTACGGCCCGCGCCTGTACGGCGTCCGCAACCATTCGGACCTGGACGAAATCGTCGAGCGCAGTCTCAAACAGGCCGCGCTGTGGGACGAGGTGACGGGCAAGCTCCATCAATCGGGGCTGGCGCTTTCGGGTGGGCAGCAGCAGCGTCTGTGCATCGCCCGCGCCCTGGCCGTCGAGCCGGAAATCATCCTGATGGACGAACCCGCCTCGGCCCTCGACCCCATCTCGACCCTCAAAATCGAAGACCTGATGCACGACATCGTCAAGGAATACACCATCATCATCGTCACCCACAACATGCAGCAAGCCGCGCGCGTTTCGGATTTCACCGCCATGATGATGATCGACGAACACCGTTCCGGGCGCATGATCGAATTCGACTATACCCAAAAGATATTCACCAACCCCACTGACAAACGCACCGAAGATTACGTCACCGGACGTTTTGGTTGATGCAAACCTGGAAGAATTCCCAACATCCCCGATGAATCAATCGGACGAATCCGGTATATAATAAATAAACCGGTTTTTTTATAGAGGTATGTATGCTTAGAAAAACATTCGAGAATGAAATCCAGCAACTCAAAGATGAAATCATTGTGCTCGGCAGCATGGTTGAGCAATCCGTTCTGGAGTCGGTGGAAGCGCTCAAGAAGCGCGACATTGAATCGTCGAAAAAAATCATTGAGTTGGATAACGCGATCAATGCCAAGCGTTTTGCGCTCGAAAACCAGGTGATGGTTTTGATTGCCACCCAGCAACCCATGGCGCACGACCTGCGCCTGCTGGCGTCGATCCTCGAAGTCATCAGCGAACTGGAACGCATGGGCGATTATGGCAAGGGCATCGCCGTCATCAACATTCGCATGAGCGACCAGGACCTGCTCAAACCGCTGGTGGATATTCCTCGCATGGCCCAGATTGCCACGTCCATGCTGCACCGCGCGCTGACGGCTTTTGTCAACGAGGACGTCGAGGCTGCCCGCCTCATCCCGCCCGAAGACGACCAGGTGGACGATCTCTACAACCAGCTTTATCGTGAATTAATGACGTTTGTCATGGAAGACCCCAAAAACATCGAACGCGCCAACTGGATGCTGTGGGCCGGCCACAACCTGGAGCGTTTCGCCGACCGCGTGACCAACATCTGCGAGCGGACAGTCTTCATCGCCACCGGCGACTTCAAGGAAATCAGCTCCACGTACGTCCAGCACAGCCAGGGAAAATAGCCCCATAGTGCGCAAAACGGAACACGCAACACGCCTTATCTGGCGCGTGTTGCGTGTTCCGTTTATCTGTATCTTTTCAATAATCGGTGGTTGAGTAGGCGGCGACGCTTCCCGCCGCCGTACACTGCACCGAACACACACCTGTCCCGGTGTCCCTTCAGGAGTGCAGGTGTCGAAACCACCTTATAACAGAAATATTGAGATGATACGTTTATCTTAATAAATCACGCTGTTCAACGGATACACAATGATCCCCTCGGCCCCGGCCTTCTTGAGCCTGGGAATAATATCCCGTGACGCCCCCTTGTCGATGATCACTTCCAACGCCACCCAGTTTGCATCCGTTTGATTGGAAATGGTGGGCGTGTGCAGGGCCGGCAATTGGCCGGAAACCTGATCGAGCTTGTCTTTGGACACATTCATCTTCAAGCCCACCTTGCCCTCGGCTTCCAGCGAACCCTTGAGCAGCATCGCCAACGTCTCGATCTTCTCCCGTTTCCACGCATCCTCCCAGGCCAGGCGGTTGGCAATCAGCTTGGTGTTCGAGACCACCACCGTATCCACAATGCGCAGCCGGTGCGCCTTGAGCGACGCGCCGGTTTCGGTGCCTTCCACAATCGCATCCACCAGGGATGGCGTCTTGATCTCCGTCGCGCCCCACGAATACTCCACTTCGGCCTTCACGCCGTGCGCTTCCAGGTAGCGCTGCGTGGTGCTGACCAGCTCCGTGGCGATGCGTTTGCCTTCCAGGTCTTTCACGGTGTGAATGTCCGAATCTTCCGGCACGGCCACCACCCATCGGAACGCCGCGGACGTGGCCTTGCTGAAAATCAAATCTTCCACTTCCACCACGTCGGCATTGTTTTCGATGATCCAATCCTTGCCCGTCAGCCCCACATCCATGATGCCGCGCTCCACGTAGCGGGCCATCTCCTGGGCGCGGAACATCAGACACTCGATCTCAGGATCGTCGATGCTGGGCACGTACGAACGGCCCGACACCACGATTTTATAACCCGCCTGGCCAAAAAGCTTGATGGTGGCCTCTTGCAAACTGCCTTTCGGCACGCCTAGTTTTAAAATGTTCATCACTAAAAACACCTCTCCGTCATAGAATTTGAAACCGGCAAGTTCGATTCAGGATCGAATCCTAATTCGCTTTGGGTCTACCGTCAAAATTGCTCCGCCAGCCAATTCATCTTTATGATTCGCGAATATCTTCAAACATATGCCAGCCTGGTTTTGAACAGAAAAACCCGCAAGCCTGACAATCCCTGCATGTGGCTGCCCATAAACGATCGCCAATTCTCCAAAATCTTTATCAAGAGTAACAAGGATACGCTGTTCGCGGTAGGCCCACGCTAAAATTTCGTCGTCTCCGGGGTCTTTATCCAAATCGCCCGACCAAACTACATCATAACCTGCATCCAACAGTGCTTGTTTAACCCCGCCCCAAATACAAGTGTCCAGCAAGATTTTCATCTCTCCAACTCAACCATCAATTCTACACGCTCGTGACTGATGAGCCGGCTTGCATAAACCAGGCAAGCTTGAATATCATCTCTCTCCAGCCAGGGATAACCTTGTAAAATGATTTCAGGCGTATCCCCGGCAGCCATCATTTCAAGAATATGTTCCACTGCCAGCCTGCGCCCACGTATGATTGGTTTCCCGCCAAATATTTTAGGATTAAAAGTAATACGATCAAGCAGTTGTTTTTCATCCATACATCACCTCAGATTGTTCAGCGAATAATATCGATTGAACAAGGTAATTATACCAGTCGCCGCCATAGGCATCCGTCGATGTGTCTTGCTTTCGTAGTTAACACGCCCGGAAAATATTTGACGAAACCCTCACTTGTGGTTACAATGCAGCCATCATGAAAACGTCTTGCGCCCTGCACCAT
>JBARBA010000451.1:0-2077 GCA_049792555.1 Anaerolineales bacterium | reverse complement strand
ACGCAGGACGGTGTCAAAACCCTATCGAAGGGCCTGTATTTGAAATTTTGGTATCATTTCAATAATCGGTGGTTGAGTAGGCGGCGATGCTTCCCGCCGCCGTATCGAAACCACCTGTATCAATAATTTCCCCTCATATTGAGAAGATACAAATTTTGCTTGGGTTTATTGTAAAATGGAATGGCTAAATACGCTGTATTCCAGAATATATTTTCCCAATTCGGTCAATATTGTGCAAGCCTCCGCACTACTCGAATGAGGCCGAATGTGAAAACATCTTCCCTGGAAGACACCTTGCCGGCAAAAATCGCTTTCCTGCGCAGCGCGCCTTTGTTTGCAAGCCTGAGCAACCCTAAGTTGAGCGCGCTGCTCGCAGATTTTCCCCCGATTGAATATTTAAAGGCTCACACGCTCTTCTGGCAGGGAGACTCCGATACGAAACTCTACCTGCTGCGCCGGGGGAAAGGGCGCATTTACAAAACCAGCCTCGGCAGGCGCAAGACCTGCATCAATACCTTTGGCAGCGGCGACATCATGGGCGAATTTGTTGCCATCGACCAACAGCCGCGCTCGGCCACCGCCCAGGCCGTTACCGATTGCCTGGTATGAATGATGGATAGCGAGGTCTTCGTGCAGCGCCGGCGCGCGATGCCCGGCCTGGCGCTTGCCTTGAACCGCGTGCTGGTGGAAAAGCTGCGCCGAACGTCCGAATTCGCCAAAACGGTGGCCCAGTATGACGCAGCCGGGCGCTTGCTGCACATCTTGCTAAAGGGGCTGTTTAAAAAGTCCGCTTTTTTCTGGTAGTGGTAAAAATCAAAGCGATATGCTGAATTTAGTGGCATGATAATCTCAAATTATCACTTTCGATTTAACTGCTACCTTTTTTCTTTTTGGACAGCCCGAACTGGGGAAAAACACTACTTTTGAGTTCCTTTTTATGGATTACAAATCATTTACAACCCTAAAATCGCCTGGGGTGGGAAATGAAAAAGAGCCGGTGGATTTTTCCGCCGGCTCTTTTTCGTTCATTTCCAATCATCGACAGGCTCTTGCTATTTTGCCGGTTTTTTGCTTTAATGGAGGCAACAAGAGCACTAATATAAAATCCAATTCACGTTCAAGGAGAAAAAAATGAAAAAGAACAGGCTTTTCCTACGGATTTTCGTGGTTGTGGCGCTGATGGCCGGGGTATTGGGCCTGCTGGGTTTGCAAATGCAACTCGCCAGCGCCAAACCGGCCAGCGCGCTCGGCGCGTGGACCCAGCAGTGGGCCGATGAGTTCAACGGTTCAGGCGCGGTCAGCGGCAGCAACTGGCTCTATGACCTCGGTCACGGCTACGGTTGTGGTAGTTGCGGCAACTGGGGCACCGGCGAGATCGAGAACATGACCAACAGCACCGCCAACGTCAACCAGACCGGCGGCCACTTGGCGATCATTCCCGTCCGCGACGCTTCGGGCAACTGGACTTCGGGGCGCATCGAGACGCAGCGCACCGACTTCCAGCCTCCGGCGGGCGGCGCGATGGCGATTGAAGCCTCCATCCAGCAGCCCAACGTCAGCGGGGCCGCTGCTGCCGGTTACTGGCCGGCCTTTTGGGCGCTGGGCGCGCCGTTCCGCGGCGTTTACACCAACTGGCCGAGCGTCGGCGAGCTTGACATTCTCGAAGATATCAACGGGCAAAGCAACGTCTATGGGACGCTGCATTGCGGCGTGAGTCCGGGCGGCCCGTGTAACGAGACCACCGGCATCGGCAGCGGCGCGCACGCCTGCCCGGGTTGCCAGACCGGCTATCATACCTATCGCATCGAGTTCGACAAGAGCGTCTCGCCGCAGCAACTGCGCTGGTACCTGGATGGGGCGCTGTATTTCACGGTCAATGCCAACCAGGTCGATGCGACCACTTGGGCCAATGCCACCAACCACGGTTTCTTCATCATCCTGAACGTGGCCATTGGCGGAGGCTGGCCGGGCAACCCGACCGCATCAACTACATCCGGCGTTCCGATGAACATTGACTACGTCCGCGTGTATTACGCCAACGGCGCGGGCGCGGCCACCCCCACGCGCACCAATACCC
>JBARBA010000450.1:0-3163 GCA_049792555.1 Anaerolineales bacterium | reverse complement strand
CGTCTGACTTGAGTGAGGCCGACAAGTTCTCGATATCAAGACAGGACTCCTCCATCCCGCTACTGCGTCGGTAATGCCCCCGCTGGCCGCCCCAACCGCCCTACCGCGCGAGCGGTTTCGTTCTTTGACCCACAACGGACATGGCGTGTGCGTCGCAGCACCTATGCAGCGCCGACCGCTCTTCAGGTCAAGCAGCACGCGACCAAAGGCAAGCTTGAGGAAAAGGTTCAAGCCGCGTACCTTCATCACCCAGCAATGCTCGTCGCGCCAAGTTCAACAAAGCGTGCGACATTCCCCGATCTGACACAAGGTCATGTGCCACAGGCAATCGAAGTCGACGTTAAGTCGCGGCGCACTGCTCGCCCGCTATCTCTCGACGGGCCTACTCACACTCGCCGGTCTGCTGCTGCTTTCTCTACCCGCCTTAGCGCAGTCGGGCAGCAAATATCTCGACGCCAGTTACTGCGCCGACACACTTCGGGCCAATACTCGATCGGACTTCGACAATGGCTCCTGCCAATTGTGGAAGCTCGTTCCCGACGCCGATGGCTGGTCGCGGCTGCAAATCAAGCGCAACGGCAAGTTCCTTAGCGTCGATAATTGCTCGGATACCGTGAAGCTGAACGGAAAATCGAACTTCGACAACGGCTCCTGCCAATTGTGGAAGCTCGTTCCCGACGCCGATGGCTGGTCGCGGCTGCAAATCAAGCGCAACGGTAAGTTCCTTAGCGTCGATGATTGCGTGGACGAAATTAAGGTGAACAGCGCATCGGCCTATAATGACCACGGCCACCAGTTGTGGCGGCTGGTTCCCGCCGCAGATGGCTGGTCACGACTGCAAATCAAATACGCTGGCGCGGCTGCGGCAAACAGTCCTACCATTTTGATCCACACCGGATCGCACTACATTTGGTACACTAAAAAATGTATCTGGGACGCACATCAGGGGGACATTTCAGCGCTCTTCGACTACATGGATCGAGCGTTCTCGCAGATTGTTTTGGATTGGAGAATCAAGCTGCCACGAGAACAGTATTATCTGTGGGTCGATCCGAAAACAGGTCTTCACGGGTGCGGAGGCAACTGTTGTGAAGATATCCATAAGGTGACTGGGAAAGCGGTGCCGTGCATCCTTGTTGGCTATGAAAATTACATCACGGTCGGACCAAACAATATCAAAGGACACTTTGCTTACACCTATGGGACGCACGAGACGGTGAACCTGCTGACCGGAGAGTTGGCCGGCGGCTGGCCTTGGGATTGGTGGGCCGACGACAAAAGCCCGTTTCCCGCGATGACCGCAGTGCGTGTCGAGGCGGAATTAGGAAGAAACGACATTTCAGCGGCGCACGGAGCGGAATTCATCGTGCCACGGCAGAGTGCAAACAACGCGAAGCTTTATGCAATGTTCAAGGCTATCCAGGTGCGTTATGGCTGGCCGATATTCCAGAAAATGTTTGTGCTGATGAAAGCGGATGGAGTCCGATTGAGCAACATTGATTCCGGGCACAATCCGTCTCTCATCCTGACCGCCTACGTCACCGCCTACATGGTCTTGGGGTCGGGTGACACATTGCGAAATATGGGTGCGCACTTCTTTGCCAACACGATACCAGGCTATGAGCAAAAACTCACCCGAAGTGTACTCGACGCGCGGAAAAATTGGAAAGAACACGGCGGCAACGCGAAGACTTTCCGGTCTGGTCTTTGCCTAGTGGCCCACGGCTATACGGATTCTCACCTGCCCTGCGATAAATGACCACCATTGAAATACATCGGTCCTTTCATACAAATCGAAATTTTCGGCCGTCGTGCAATGCCCAGCTTGTCGTCCCGACGTAGGACTTAATCAGGCGCCTGGCCTTCGCAAGTCGCCGAATCACTTATTGGTGTGACTATCAATATCGTCGGTGCTGTTGGATGGGCCACAATCGACGCTTCTGACCCAGAGCAACCATTTTATAGTGGAAACGGTTGAAGCATAATCGGTGGGCTCGTTGGAGAAACCACTAGCGATTAAAAAACCCCGGCTCAGATGGAGCCGGGGCCATTTACAGCAATGAGCGTTGTCGGAGATTAGCGACTGCCACCACCACCACCACCACCACCGCCACCGCCACCGCCATTAACGGTCGTCAAGTCCTGATTCGCTTGCCGTGGGTCGGTACGCGTGCCGCAGCTCGCCCAATAGCCGAAACCTCGGTAGTCGGTAAGAATCCAGCAAAGTTTCTGACTGGACGCCACCTTGTGCTTGTGGCGCACGGTCTCGCCTTGGGCTGACACGCTCATCGTCATGGCCGCCATAACGGCCAAAAGCGCAACTTTCTTTATAGCAGCTCTCCTAATGCAGCGAGGGACCTGGACATCGCGAGGCGCGTCTGCTGCCCTCTATGACCATGTGTCTTGCGGCAGGGAGTGCCGGTTCAATCTGCGCGCAAAAACATTTTAGAACGTGTAAAATTGCTGTAACTTTCTAGCCTTACGCCTGCAGTACGAGAAAGCCCAACGATAGAAGGCTGACCTCTCGATGACCGTCTGTCGATGTCACCTGACCCTGAGCGACATTCTGGGAATGGAGAATCGTCGCCAGCCGCTTCCGGAAACCCCTCGCTACCTGCTAAAGTCCGCCCCGTTGCAAAATTAATCTTCGGAATAACAGACAAGTAGTTTTTGGTGGTGGCTTCTGAGCGGCGCCATCGGCTTAACGGTCGACTTGAACCGACTACCGTCCTTTCGCGACAAAAAAGAGATTTGACCGCAAAACTCTTGCCGACTCGGCAAGAAGCGCATGAGCAGGGAGTGCCACCATGAACCTGCATCAGCTAACTCTGGCCTCTCGCCGGGCATTATTGATCTTGTGGGTAGCACTGATGGTCGGTTGGGCGACCGCGGCCGTGGCTAGGCCTGCGGAGGACTTAATCAACGCGGCAAGTCGCGGTGACGCGGTCGCCGTGCAGGCAATGCTCGCCAGGGGCGTCGATATCAATTCCAAAGCGAGCGCCGGCGCGACCGCTCTAATAGAGGCCTCCGCGAGAGGCCATCTTAACGTAGTCCAGGCGCTGCTCGCCAAGGAGGCCGATATCAACGCCAAAATGAGCACTGGCGTGACTGCGCTATTTTTGGCCTCCCAGAATGGTCACCTCGACGTGGTGCAGGCGTTGCT
>JBARBA010000449.1:0-3115 GCA_049792555.1 Anaerolineales bacterium | reverse complement strand
TCGTAGACCACATTGGTCACGACGCCGTTGGGGTCGCTCTGGCTGGTCGGCAGGCCGAGGGTGTAGTCGTAACCAGTGACGGTCTGCCCCAGCGGGTTGGTCTGCGCGGTTGGGTAGGTGTGGTAGGTTGGGTCGAAGGTGGTGATCTGTGTGACGGCGGTGGCGTTATCGGGGTCGCCATCCGCCGCGCCGTAGCCGCTGTAGGCGGTGACGCGGGTGCGGTTGCCCCAGGCGTCGTAACCGCAGGAGACCTGGCTGTACTTGCCGTTGCCGACCAGGCTGCGCGCGGCGGTCAGTTTTCCCGCTGAGGGGGCGGCGTTCCAGGTGGTGTTGGCGTCGTAAACGTAGAGCGTCTGGGCAAACAGCGGATCGTTGTTATTATTCGGGTCAATCACATTCTGGTAGGCAGGCAGGCCGGTCAGGTACAGGCTGCCGGCGACGTTGGGAAAGTAACCAAACCGGGTGCTGCGGTACGCGGCAGGGGCGCTGGCTGCCAGCACACATGCGCCGGAACCCGCGAGGGCAGCTTCGTCCTTGCGCGTCAGGTTGCCGTAGCCGGTTTCGTAGGTGTAATCGGTGCGCGTGGCCATGTAACTGAGGCCGTTGCTGCCGTAGATACAGTTTTGTTCGGCGTCGGTCACAACCCAATCGCGCTCGATGCCCTGGTAGGTCTGCGACCCAATCATGGGGTAGACCATCGGCAATTGAACGGAATTGTAGGCGTAGACGCTGTCTGTCAGGGTCTTGCCCGCGCCGTCCTTGACGATGACTTCGTTGGGGCGGCCTTTCAGGATGTCGTCCTGGTTGAATTTGGTGATGGTCTGGCGTCCGTCGGGGCCGGTCTCGGTCACCTGGCTGTGGCCGCGGAATTCGGAGTATTTTTCAGCGTACTGGTAACAGGCCTGCGGGACGGCTTTCAGGTCGGCGTCGCTGCAGGCGCTGGCCGAATGGGCGCTGTCGTTCACGGCTGCGCCCGTGTAGGTGTAGGTGAAGGCATAGGTGTTATCCTGCCCGTCGCTGACGGTTTTGCGGCGCACGCGGTAGACGGAGGTCAGCAGTTGGATGGTCAGCAGGTTGAAGGCCGCATATTCGACGGAGCCTCGTCCGGTGTTCGTGGCCCGCAGCAGCACGTCCGCTTTGGAGGCGTCCGCGGCCAGCACGACCGGCGATGCGCCGAAACTATCGGCGTTCTGGCCGTCGGACAGGCCGTATTGCAAGACGGTGTTATCGCCCACAATTTGAGGGTTCTTGGGGATGAACTTGTAGACCCCGCCGGGGCGGATGGCGTTGTTGTAAAGCGCCCAACTGTTCAACATGCTCGTGTTGATGGCGGAGCCGCGCACTTTTAACGAATCGCCCATGCCGCCGTTCGTGATACAGCCGATGTCGCTGCGGGCGTCGTAGTTCGAAAAATTGCCGGTATCGCACGAAGCGCCCGCCGCGCCGAAGTCTTGGGGATAGGTTTGCGAGGCGCGCGCGTTGGCCGCGTAGTACCAGGGCTTGGAGCCATATTGAGGGTCGGAGTCGTAGGTGAATTCCACCCTGCCGCCGTAGCCGTTATCGGCGCGGGTCAGGTGCATTTGGTCGCCGTAGCTAAAGGTTGTGGCGGGCAGGGGCTGTCCGCCGCCGCCTTTGCCATATTGCAGCACCTGCAACAGGGTGGTCGTCTTGCCGGTCGTGTTCCAGGTAAGCCCCGGCCAGAGCGGCGCGTGAGTTGCGCCGTCTGGCGTAGTGGTCCAGGAGACGGGCGCGGTGCTGGCGTAAACAAAGCTGTATTTGCGGATGACGTTGACGGTCGTAAATACCCCGTTCGGGCCGCTGGCATCCTGCTCGACCCAAATGGCTTTCAGGCGGGTGCGCTCGAAGCTGTGGTAGGCGGCGTCATTGACCCAGGCGGCGCGGTAATCGGGGCGCGCTTCGCGCTCGAAGCGCACGCGGTAGCCGCTGTTGGGGTAGACGATGGTATCGGGGTAGCTGGCCGTGATAACCGTCGAGGGGGTTCCCAACCACAGCTTGCAGTTATCCCCATCGCGGTAAGTAGGACTCATCGACTTGGTTTCATCGGCGTAGGTGTAGGTCAGTTCCTGGCCGAAGATGTTCCGTACGCGGGTCAGCAGCCATTGATAGGTCTGGTACTGCAAGGCATTGGTGCAGTTGTCAGAAGCCGAGCGCACCCGTTTCTCGAAATAGTAGATGTTGCCCTGCTTGTCCCACACCGTCCAGGTATCTGCGCTGAACAGGAATTTCATGAAGTTCTCGTTGGCAGCGTGATAACCGTCGGTGTTCCTGACAATGGTGGTGCTGACCCCGGCCACGTTCAGCATCCAGGTATCGTCGCTGCCTGCCGTATCGGTGCCGTGGTTGTTGAGTTCAATTGAGCCGGTCTCCAGCGACCAGCCCATGCCCACCCAGGAGGCCTGGGTTTGGGCGGTGCTCTGGTCAATCGTCTGGCTGTTGTAACCCAGGCCCAGGTCCGGTTGCAGGCCGCCCGGCCCGGCGGGCACTTCGATGGGCATGGAATACGTGGCTGCGCCGGTGAAATCGGAGACCTGGAAGGCGTCCAGCGTGGGCAGGCGCGAGGCCTGCCAGTCGTTGACGCTGATGTCGAAGACACTAAAGTGGGTGGTGGTGGCGTGCAGGATTTTGGTTTGGGGGTCGGCGTGGGAGGGCAGCGCGGCCCAATCCTGGGTGGCCGGGTCGTACCAATAGAGGAACAGGTTCTCTTCGCTTTTCCCGCCCAGGTCGAGGCTGCTGTAGTCCACGTCAATGGAAACATCCCCGGAGAATTGGTGCAGCTCCTGTTTGCTTTGTGTGCCCTGCGCGTCGATTTCGAACGGGGCGCTGCTCAACGATCTGACCGGGATGGCGTCCCCGGCGGGCGCGCCGATTTCGACGGCAGCGTCTTCGGTCAGCGCGCCATCGCCAAAGCTGACCTTGATCTGGCCTTTGCGGGCGCTGAAAGACCCCTTTTGTTTTTTGACGTTGAACTTTTCGTGTTTGGACAACGCGAGCGAGGTTTCGTCGAGGACTTGCCCTGATGCATCGACCAGGCTGGCGGGGAAGGCGGCGTTATCGACGGAATTTTGGACGTTGAGCGTGAACTGCCCGCTGGCGG
>JBARBA010000448.1:0-3239 GCA_049792555.1 Anaerolineales bacterium | reverse complement strand
GTATAAGCAGCCTGCAGGGGTTGGGCGGGCAGGACGGTGACGCGCCGCGGCGCAAAACCGGTGGAAGCCAGGGTCTTGGCCCTGATCCACGAAGTGATCGCCGTATCCTTAACAGTCAGGTAGTTTGCGCCGCCTTTATGGCCGCTGTAGTGGCTGATGCGTCCGGTGTTGACGTAAGTTCCCGTCTGGATATTCCCTTTGACTCGCAAATCATAGGTGATCAGGATGACGTTGTTGCCCAGGTTGGGGTTGTATGCCTGGCAAACCCCCTGCCCCACCGGGTCAACCAGCTTGATGCCTTGCCCAAAAAGGTCGCCGCCAGACTCTATCGCAATCGGGCCGGCGCCGTCCCCATAGTAGATTTGCAGGTTCGGGCCGCCGGGCGGGATGGCATAGATCTCCGGCAGCGTGTCCTGAACGGTAATGTCAAACGCGCCCGCCAGGCTTGAGCCTTTGTTTTCGATCACAATCGCAAAAGAGACAATGTCCCCCGGCCTGACGCCGGTGATGTTGCTGTCGATTGGATGGGCCGCCAGCCCCGCCGAATTGATCATACCGTTCCAGCGCGGGGCCGCGCTGGGGTCGAGGAAACCCACCGGGCCGACCGGCAGCGGGTCCAAAACCGCCGACGCGCTGCTCGTCCAGATGATGCCTTTCCTGGTCACAAGCAGCGGTTGAGTCAGGATGAACCAGTCCCAGGCGCTCTGGATAAAGGAACCGTTGTTGGTGCTGCCCTCCTGCTCATACACGCCGTTGGCGATGAACGACTGGTCGGCAAACTGTTCGGACGAAACCGTCAGGGTGAAAAGCACGTCAGCGACGGTGGGCTGGTTGGCGGGGTTGTCGTAATTACCGTAGTTGAACCCCAACACGTTTTGCGGAAGCTTGCGGCTGATGGTGGGCACGATGCCCGAATAAGCCCGGAAGGTGTCGGCAGGCCCAAAGTGGGCGTGCCCGACGGCAGGCGCGGCGGCGCTCTTGGCGTCGTCGAAAACGAACACCGGGCCGTCGCTATGTTTGGAATTATCGTTCGCGTCCGGGTCGCCCACGAAGACGACCGGCAGGGGCAGGTAATCTTCGAGCACCAGTTTTTCCACGTCGCTGGTATTCAGGTCGTAGGTCACGCGGTAGGTCACCGTGTCGAAGGGCTTGATTTCCACTTCGCCGTTTTTGGTATGCCAGTTCGCCGGGTTGGTATCTCCGTTGACCGCGTAGAGTTTCTTGCTGAGGCCTTCGCGCTGGATGGTAAATTCGGCCCCGGCGTCGTCGCCCTGGCGTGAGCCGCCCGTGAGGGTGCCGGTGTTGAGCACCCGCCCGTTGATTTGGCCCGTGTTGGTCAACTTGTCGCCCTGGTCGACGCTTTTGTCGCCGGAGGGGTAGTTGTTCGTAAAGTTATCCTGCAAGACCGTACGGAAGGTGATGACGCCCTGCGTGGGGCCGTCGCCCGAGCTGGCGGAAGTACAGGTCGGCAACAGGCCGCCGGCCGGGTTGACGCAGCCGCCGATCATGCGTCCGCTCTGGCCGCGCGCAATGATTTCGGGCGAAACCCGGAAGGTGAGCTTGGTCGTGCCGTCGTCGGCTGACGGGTTGTTGGTTGTGCATTCCGGCCCGGGGCCGCCGGTGTAGTTGCACGAAATGTCGTAATCCGCAGCGCCGATGGCGGCCGTTGCCAGGTTGTAACCGTTGCCGTTGATTTGCAGGGTGGGCGTGAAGCCGGAGGAGACGTGCTGCCCGTCCGAGAGCAGGTCTGTGACCGAAATCGTATCGAAAGCAAAGTAATCGGAAACCTGGAACGTCAGGCTGTATTCAAAGACATCGCCGGGGGATGGATTGCCGTCCGTGAGGTCGGTGGCGCTTTTCTGGATGGCGATGGATTTATCTTCCAGCGTGTGCAGCGGCTGGCAGTTGCCGCCGGTAACGCACTTCGAATCCGAAGCCACCGATTGGGCCGCATCGCGCGCGTCTTGCGGAACCCAGTAGCCTGTCATCCAGGCAATGTTCTTGGAAAGGACGAAAGCGCCGCTGGCGGGATTGATGACCGAAAGGCCGCCCGAATCGAGGCGGGGGACGTAAAAGTTGAACACCACCTTCAGATCCGTATCAGACAAAGTACCGGTCACGCTGGCGTAGCGCAGGCTCAATATCCCACCCGGAACCGTTAGTGAGGGCGTGGACGTGACGGTATATCCCGGGGTGGTGGCGCCCGCGTCCACGCTGACGTATTGCTCGTTGTTTGGAAGTTTATCGAAAACTTCCAGATTGGTGATGGTTTGGCCGTTCGCCACATTGACGGCCAGCGTATATTGGCGCGTAAAGTTGGGGCCGCTGGTGGTCTCGTCCTGGAGATTATCCGGGCCGGAGTAGGTTTTTTCGAAGGTGAACAATTTGGGCGTGACCACGCCGGGGAGCCAGGTCCCGCTTTGGATGGATGGATGCGTAAAAATGGGGAGGTCACCGCAGCACCAGTCGTCCAGGGCGTCGTTGCCATATAAAAAGCCGCCGCGCGCCCGGATGGCAAGCGGCGCATCCAGGTCGGCAAGGTTGCTCAGTTTGGCTTTGACGGTGACGGTGATGGCGGGCTGCCCCGGCGAAAACGCCCCCAGGGGAAGGTGCATGCTAACCAGGGTGTCGCCGGCCGGGCCGCAGACCTGCACAAACTGCCCGTTTTGTTGCCTGGCCCAGGGATGGCTGACGCACGTGACCCCGCCGGAGCCGGGAAATGTTTGCTCGGACAGGGTGGCTTGGGCTGTGTTAAATGTGTATCCGATCACGGAGGCCGAGATAAATTCGATCCCATCCGGCACATCGTTGTTGTAGTTGCCGTCTGCGCCGTTCGTGGGGAGAACCACGTCAACGAAGGGGCCGTAGCCGGGATTGCTGCCGGTGTTCTTGAAGGAAACGCTGAACGAGAAATCTTCTCCGATCAAGACATCCCCCACCCCGCCCAGACTGATGGCGGGGGCCGCAGCCAGGCTCGGCGCAGGCTTGGGCGCCATTTCGACGACCGCCGGCGCGCTTAACGGGACGCCCTGCGCAAAGGCATGGACCGGGAACGCGCCGGCAATAAATACAACGATCAACAGGAGCGTGAAAGACCTGCGAGCAATGGACGGCATAAGACCACCTCGGATAGCTTAAATTTTTTACAAAAATCGTCGTTTTGACGACGTAAAATTCGTGCGCAGGTGCGTTGGCCCTCCAGGAATTTCCGTGATCTATCCCAACCCGTAGGTCGGGAC
>JBARBA010000447.1:0-14330 GCA_049792555.1 Anaerolineales bacterium | reverse complement strand
AAATCCATCTTTCACTGACTTTTTAGAGCAGGTGCGCCAGACTGCGCTGGAAGCTTTTGCGTATCAGGATTACCCGTTTGAATTGCTTGTAAAACACCTGCAATTTCACCGCGACCCCAGCCGCTCGCCGATCTTCCAGGCGATGTTCGTGTTGCAAAAGACGCCGCTGGCCGAGAACCAGGAAATGGCCGCTTTTGCGTTGGGCGAAGCGGGAGTCAGGTTTGGCTTGCATGGGCTGGCGCTTGAGTCGTTGGCATTGGAGAAGCATTCGGCTCAATTCGACTTGACTTTGTTGGCCGCGGATACGAGTGACGGGCTGGGTTTCTCGCTCGAGTACAACCGTGATCTGTTCGACCCGGCCACAGCCCGGCGCATGTTGGCGCATTTGGAGGCGCTGCTGACCGGAATTGTGACACAACCCGATCTGCCGGTGGATTTGCTGCCGCTGCTGCCGATGGCGGAACGGCAGCAGTTGCTGGTGGAGTGGAACGCCACCGAAGCCGAATACCCACAAGAAAAGTGCATCCACGAACTGTTTGAAGCGCAGGCAGAGAAAACTCCTGAAGCCGTGGCCGTCGTCTTCGAAGACCAACAGTTGACCTACGCCGAACTTGACGCCCGGGCCAATCAACTGGCGCATTTCCTCCGCAGCCGGGGCGTAGGGCCAGATATGCTGGTGGGTATCTGCATCGAGCGTTCGTTAGAGATGGTGGTCGGACTGCTCGGCATCCTCAAAGCGGGAGGGGGTTACGTGCCAATGGACCCATCCTATCCGGTTGAGCGTTTGGAGCACATGTTGGCAGATTCACGCCTGTTTGTGCTGCTGACTCAAGAACACCTGCTGTCAAAATTACCTCAATCTGCAACCGGCATCGTGTGCCTGGATAAGAATTGGGAAACAATCACCCGTGAAAAAACGACCCCCGTCCTCAACGTTGTGGAACCAGATCATTTGGCCTATGTAATTTATACATCTGGTTCTACCGGCAAACCCAAAGGCACGATGATTTTTCACAGAACCATCGTTAACCACATGCTTTGGATGCAAAATACTTTTCCCTTAACCGACGGGGATAGCGTTTTACAAAAAACTCCTTTTAGTTTTGATGCTTCAGTCTGGGAGTTTTACGCGCCGCTGTTAAATGGCGCCAGACTGGTTTTAGCTCGCCCAGGAGGCCAACAAGATAGCGCTTATCTGTGCGAAACGATTGTCGAACAAAATATCACTACTCTTCAACTCGTTCCCGCTATGCTGCGTATGCTGCTGGCCGAACCGGCATTTAAAAATTGCCGGTCATTAAAACGTGTTTTTTGCGGGGGCGAGGTTCTTCCAGAAGATTCTGTTGAGAACTTCTTCGCAGTCCTAAATGCCGAACTCATTAATCTCTATGGCCCAACCGAAGCGACGATTGACACGACCAGCTATACGTGTGAAAGAAAATCGATACAGCGAGCAATCCCGATTGGTCGTCCAATCGCCAACGTGCAAATATACTTGCTGGATGCCGACCTTCAGCCAACGCCGATGGGAGTATCGGGAGAGTTATACATAGCAGGCGCCGGATTGGCGCGAGGCTATCTGCATCGTCCTGATTTGACCGCTGAGAAATTCATTCCCAACCCTTACAGCGAAGCACCCGGTGCGCGCATATACAAATCGGGCGACTTGGCCCGTTACCTGCCGGGTGGCAACATCGAATATCTGGGTCGCATCGATAACCAGGTCAAAATCCGCGGTTTCCGCATCGAACTGGGTGAGATCGAAGCAGCGCTGGCGGCCTTGCCCGAAGTGCGCGAAGTCGTCGTGCTGGCGATGGAAGATTCCCCCGGCGACCCCCTGGCGGCGGCAGGCAAGCGTTTGATCGCTTACCTGGTGCCGCAGGCGGGGCTTAACTTACCCGAAAACACCATGCTCAGGAGCAGACTGGCGCAATCTCTGCCAGAGTACATGCTTCCGGCGCATTTCGTGACGCTGGACACCCTGCCCCTGACCCCAAGCGGCAAGGTTGACCGTAGAGCTTTGCCCATCCCCGATATACTGCGCAGCGAAGTTGGCTATGTTGCTCCACGCAACCTGCTGGAGGCGCAATTGGCTCAGATTTGGGCCGGTGTGCTCAAACTGGATAAGGTCAGCATCCACGACAACTTCTTTGAAATGGGTGGTCATTCGCTTTTGGCCATCAAACTTATTGAACAAATGCGTCAGGCTGGCTTGACGGTGGATGTGCGTACCCTGTTTACCACGCCAACAATCGCCGAACTGGCGCTCGTCGTGAAGACAGGCAACAATGAAGTCGAGGTACCCCCCAACCTTATCCCCGAAGACTGCCAGTTCATCACTCCCGATATGCTGCCGCTGGCGCAACTAACGGCAGATGAAATCGCCCAAGTTGTCAAAACCGTCCCTGGCGGGCCGGCCAACATTCAAGATATCTATCCTTTAGCGCCGCTTCAGGAAGGCATTTTGTTCCACCATTTGATGAGTCACGAAGGTGATGCGTATCTCTTGCCAGCATTACTTAGCTTCGATAGCCGTGAACGTCTGGAACACTTCGTCGGCGCGCTGCAAATCGTGATTAACCGCCACGACATTTTGCGCACTGCCATCGTTTGGGATGGGGTTGCCCAACCTGTCCAGGTAGTGTGGCGTCAGGCGCCACTGATCGTCGAGAAAGTCAGCTTTGATGGCGACGACATTGCCCAACAAATCAGCGCCCGCTATGATCCGCGTCATACCCGGCTGGATGTGCGTTTGGCTCCCATGATGCGCGGCTTTATAACTGAAGACCGCGCCAACAAACGCTGGCTGCTTCATATCCTGTTTCATCATTTAGTAACCGATCACACCACATTGGAATTTTTATTGGCAGAAGTCCAGACCATCATGCAAGGTCGTGAAGAGGACCTGCTAAAACCGTTCCCGTTTCGGAACTTCGTCGCCCAGACAAGGTTGGGAATTTCTCAGGCTGAACACGAAGCCTTTTTCACCGAAATGCTCTCGCATGTGGACGAACCCACCGCTCCGTTCGGTTTATTGGATGTGCAAGGCGATGGGACTGACATCGAAGAAATCCGGCAAGAAGTAGACCCTGGTGTAGCCAGGCGGCTGCGAAAGCAGGCGCGTCGTTTGGGAGTAAGCGCAGCAAGCCTGGTGCATCTGGCCTGGGCGCAAGTGCTCGCCCGAACAACAGGCAGACGGGATGTCGTCTTTGGCACAGTGTTATTCGGTCGTATGCAAGGTGGGGCGGGTGTGGACCGCGTCATGGGGATGTTCATCAACACCCTGCCAATTTGCATTTCGGTCACCGAAGTGGGTGCGCAGGAAAGTGTGCGCCAAACACATGGGCGGCTGACGCAACTGTTGCAACACGAACATGCCTCGCTGGCGTTAGCGCAGCGCTGTAGCGGGGTACAGGCCCCAACGCCGCTCTTTTCGGCGCTATTGAACTATCGCTATAGCGCCAATGCAGAAGCAACCCCCCAAACCTGGAAAGGTATGCAAGTATTAAGCGCAGAGGAGCGCACGAACTATCCCTTGATCTTATCGGTAGACGATCTGGGAGAAGGATTTGCGCTAACCGCGCAAGTCGTCGCCAGCGTTCAGGCGCAGCGCATTTGCGATTACATGCAATCTGCGCTCAAACATCTGGTCGATGCCCTTGAGATAGCGCCGCAAACCCCGGTCAACCAGATTGAAATGCTGTCGATGGCCGAGCGGCAACGATTGTTGGTAGAGTGGAATGCCGCTGGAACTGTGTACCCGCAGGATAAGTGTATCCATGAATTGTTCGAAGCACAGGTAGAAAAAAACCCCGCCGCGGTGGCCGTGGTCTTTGAAGACCAGCAGCTTACTTACGCTGAACTGAATGCCAGAGCCAACCAACTGGCGCATTACCTGCGCAGCCAGGGAGTGGGTCCCGACGTATTGGTAGGCATTTGCGTCGAACGTTCGTTGGAGATGATTGTAGGGTTGTTGGGCATACTCAAAGCTGGCGGGGCCTACGTCCCGTTGGATCCGGCCTATCCACCGGAACGCTTGGCTTACATGCTCGAAGATGCCAAGCCTGCGGCGCTGCTGACCCACCAACATTTGCAGCATACATTCCCTATCACCGGCTTTTCCCTCGATAGCCAGTGGGGTATCCTGAACACTTATCCTCGCAGCAATCCCCAAAACATCACGCTGCCCAGTAATCTGGCGTATGTCATTTACACGTCCGGCTCGACCGGCAGGCCTAAAGGGTCGCTCTTGCAGCATGCCAATGTGACGCGCCTGTTTAGCGCCACCGATGCCTGGTTTGATTTTGACGAAAAAGACGCCTGGAGCTTGTTCCATTCCTACGCTTTCGATTTCTCGGTTTGGGAAATCTGGGGAGCTTTGCTGTATGGCGGCAAATTGGTCGTTGTTCCTTATTTGACTTCGCGCTCACCTGACCTGTTCCACGCGCTACTGGCGAAAGAGAAAGTCACGATACTGAACCAGACGCCTTCAGCCTTTCAACAACTGGTCGAAGTTGATCTCAAGCAAGTGAACGGCCCGGCGCTGGCGCTAAGAAAAGTCATTTTCGGCGGTGAAGCTTTGAACCAGGTTGCCCTGGCCCCCTGGTTTGAACGCCATGGCCATGACAACCCGAGCCTGATTAATATGTACGGCATCACCGAAACCACCGTGCATGTCACTTATTACCCGTTGCAAGGTAAAACAGAACATATCTCCTGCATTGGGCGGCCGATCCCGGATTTAGGCATTTACTTGCTGGACGCCCACCTGAATCCAGTTCCGATAGGCATTCCGGGTGAACTGTGTATTACTGGCGATGGCCTGGCGCGCGGTTACCTGAACCGTCCAGACCTGACCGCAGAGAAGTTTATTCCTCATCCATTTAGCAGTGTTCCTGGCGCTCGAATGTACCGTTCGGGCGATCTGGCGCGTTATCTGCCGGATGGTAACCTTGAATATTTGGGCCGCATTGACAGCCAGCTCAAGATCCGCGGCTTCCGTGTCGAGTTGGGTGAAATCGAGGCGGTCATTACCCAACATCCCGCGGTCCGGGCGGTGGTGGTGATTGCGCGGGAAGATATTCCGGGAGATAGGCGTCTGGTTGCCTACCTGCTCTCGAATATCGCCGCAGATCGGGTGCCCTTCCAGGCTGCATGCCAGGTGGAAGACGATAATGGGCATGTACTCTCGATCATTCTGGAAGACATTTCTTGCAGCGGCGCCTGTCTGGCAGATGCGCCAGATACCTGGAAATTGGATCAGCGCCTCTACATCCGCGTGGCTTTACTTCCTACCCTTGATGAACAACGTTTGCTTGGAGAAGTGGTCTGGAAGCAAGGCAATCGGGTTGGCGTCCTTTTCGAAACATCTGCGGCAGAAATGGATGTTTTGCGACAGAGCATCGCCCATTTGAGTCGGGCAAAGGATTACACCGTGATGGACCTGCGCCGTCTCAGCCCGCGTGTCCCCTTGCAGGAGGTTGGCCAGGTCAAATGGGATGACGGTCAAGTTTTGGAAATCCATACGGTAGACATCTCCTGGAACGGTGCGCGCATTAAAGGATTGCCGTACCTCGACAAACATCAAGGGAAGCATGTACGGATTAAGCTGCCGCTCGGTTCAGATGGAGTTTGGGTGGATAGCACCTTGATTTGGCAGCGAGACGATTATGCCGGTGTGCGCTTTGAAGCTGCGCCTGATGGACAGACTCTCTTGCATAAGACCATCGGAGAAATCCTGGTCGGTGGAAACCTTTCGATTGGGCATTTGAACGCATACCTTCGAGACCGGCTGCCTGTTTACATGATCCCATCTGCGTTCGTTTTCATGGATACATTGCCACTGACTACCAACGGCAAAATCGACCGTAAAGCCCTGCCAGCGCCAGACATGCTGCGTAGCGAAGCTGGCTACGTTGCCCCGCGCAACCCGGTGGAAGAGCAATTGGCTCGGATCTGGGCGGACGTGCTCAACCTCGATAAAGTCGGCGTCAACGACAACTTTTTTGAACTTGGGGGGCATTCGCTGTTGGCCATCAAGCTCATTGAGCGTATGCGCCAAGTCAAGCTTTCCATCGATATTCGCACCTTGTTTACCACGCCGACAATTGCTGCACTTGCAACCTCGGCAAAGACAGATAGCAGCGGAATCGAAATCCCCGCTAACCTTATCACCGAAGGCTGCCAGTCTATCACCCCCGAGATGTTAACGCTGGTGCATCTGACCGCAGAAGAGATCGCACAAGTTGTCAAAGCTGTCCCTGGCGGGGCGAGCAATGTTCAAGATATTTATCCCCTGGCGCCCCTGCAGGAAGGCATGTTATTCCATCACTTGATGAATCAAGAAAGCGACGCCTATCTCTTGGGGTCGTTACTCAGCTTCGATAGCCGCGAACATCTTGATCGCTTTATCAGCGCGGTACAAAGTGTGATCAATCGCCATGACATCCTGCGCACAGCCGTGGTTTGGGAGGGGATTGCCGAACCCGTTCAGGTGGTTTGGCGGCAAGCGTCGGTTGCCATCGAAGATGTTCAGTTTGACGAGAGCGGTGGTGACATTGTCCAGCAGATCGGCGCCTGCTATGATCCACGCCGTACCCGGCTGGATGTACGTCAGGCCCCCATGCTACGCGGCTTTGTAGCTGAAGATCGCGCCAATGACCGTTGGCTGCTGCAAATCTTGTTTCACCACTTGATTGGCGATCACACGACACTGGAGTTCATCCTTGCAGAAGTCCAGACAATCTTGCAAGGCCGTGAGGAATATCTGTCGGCGACATTGCCATTCCGAGATTTTGTTGCCCAGGCGAGACTGGGTATCTCCCAAGCAGAACAAGAAGCTTTTTTTACCGAAATGCTTTCGCATGTGGATGAACCCACTGCCCCGTTTGGTTTATTGGATGTGCAAGGCGATGGTTCTGGGATTGATGAAGCCCGGCGGGATATTGACCCGGAATTAGCCAAGCGGCTACGTCAGCAAGCGCGGAACCTTGGGGTAAGCGCAGCCAGCCTGATGCACTTGGCCTGGGCGCAAGTGCTCGCTCGTATAACCGGAAGACGGGATGTGGTCTTCGGCACGGTGCTGTTTGGTCGTATGCAAGGCGGCGTAGGAGCAGACCGTGTCATGGGTATGTTCATCAATACCTTGCCGGTCTGCATCCTGGTTGGAGAGGCGAGTGTGCAAGAGAGCGTGTGTCAAACGCATGCGCGCTTGACACAACTGCTGCGATATGAGCACGCCTCGCTGGCGGTAGCGCAACGTTGTAGTGGGGTGCGCGCTCCAACGCCGCTGTTTTCGGCGTTGTTGAATTATCGGCATAGCACAGATACCGAAATAATCGCCCAAACCTGGGATGGTATGCAAATATTAAATGGGGAAGAACGCACCAACTATCCGATAGGGTTGTCGGTGGATGATTTGGGAGAAGGGTTTTCCTTGACGGCGCAAGCCGTCGCAAGCATCGGGGCGCAACGCATTTGTGATTACATGGATACTGCGCTCAAACACCTTGCCGATGCGCTTGAGCAGGCGCCGCAAACCCCGGCCAATCGGATTGAAATACTGCCAGCCGCCGAACGAAACCAGATTCTGGTGGAATGGAATGCCACCAACGTTGAATATCCGCGAGATAAACGCATCCACGAATTGTTTGAAGCCCAGGTAGAAAAAACCCCTGAAGCCGTGGCCGTAATCTTCGAAGGCCAGCAGCTTACTTACGCTGAACTTAACGTCCGGGCCAACCGTCTGGCGCATTACCTGCGCGGCCAGGGAGTGGGGCCCGATGTGTTGGTGGGTATCAGCGTGGAGCGTTCAATCGAGATGATCGTAGGATTGCTGGGCGTTCTTAAAGCAGGTGGGGCCTATATGCCGTTAGATCCAGCGTATCCGCAAGATCGCTTGAGCTACATGCTTGAAAACGCCCAACCAGCCATCTTGTTAACCCAGGCCCATCTGCAACAGGCTTTACCTGTCAGCGGCTTCTGCCTCGATAGCCAGTGGAACACACTGGACAACTACCCCGGTAGTAATCTCCCAAATATTGTCCTACCTGGCAACCTGGCGTATGTCATCTACACTTCCGGCTCCACCGGCAGGCCCAAGGGCGTGTTGCTGCAACATGATGGATTGTTAAACCTCGTCCAGGCTCAGGTGGACGCATTTCTTATTCGCGCCGAACAACGAATATTGCAGTTCGCGTCCTTTAACTTCGATGCGTCCACATCAGAGATTTTTATGGCGCTGTCATGCGGTGCTACACTCTGCCTGGCAACACGCGACGATCTCATGCCGGGGGAGAAATTAGATAATACCCTGCAACAGCTCGCAATCAACGTGGTTACATTGCCGCCTGTAGCATTAAATGTAGTATCAGCGACGCTTCCGAAGCTGGAAACGCTCATCGTGGCAGGCGAAGCCTGCCCCGCCAGCCTGGTAGCGCAATGGGCGGATAACCGTCATTTCTTCAATGCCTACGGCCCTACCGAAGCAACCGTTTGCGCGTCCATTCAACCTTGTTTCATCGAACAGGCTGGTCCCCCTCCCATTGGCTTCCCAATTGCAAACACGCAGATCTACCTGCTGGATGCCGCCCTGAACCCTGTGCCGGTGGGAGTACCGGGTGAACTATACATTGCTGGCGATGGCCTGGCGCGCGGCTACTTGAACCGACCGGACCTGACAGCAGAGAAATTCATCCCCAATCCCTTTTCATCTCTGACGGGTATCTCACCCATCGTGAGAGCAGGAAGCGGCGCTCGAATGTACAAATCGGGCGATCTGGCGCGTTACCTGCCGGATGGCAGCATTGAATACCTGGGCCGCATCGACAGTCAGGTTAAGATTCGCGGTTTCCGTATCGAACTGGGCGAAATCGAAGCAATCCTGGCGAATTTGCCCGAAGTACGCGAGGTGGTCGTATTGGCCCGCGAAGACCTCCCTGGCGACCCCCTGGCGGGGACAGGTAAACGCCTGGTCGCTTACCTGGTTGCAAACCCAGATGCCAACCTATCCAGCCATGACCTGCGCAACACGCTGAAAACACAATTGCCAGACTATATGGTGCCGGCTGCCTTCGTCTTTATCGACCAACTGCCTTTGACTCCCAACGGCAAGATCGACCGCAAAGCCTTACCAAGCCCGGAATTCGGCAGTGGGCTGACGACCGGTTACGTTGCCCCTCGCAATGATTTGGAAAAAATCATTAGCCAGACCTGGATGGAAGTGCTGCATGTCGAGAAAGTGGGCATCCACGATAATTTCTTTGACATGGGCGGACATTCGCTTTTGATGGCCCGTGTGCATAACCGACTGCGCGAACAGTTGCAGTGCGATCTGAAGATGGTGGAACTTTTCCAGTATCCTACGGTCAGCGCGTTAGCTGGATACCTGAGCGCCCTGGAAACCGATGGATCTATGCCGCTTGCCGGGGCATTGCGCGCCCAACTGCGCCGCGACCTGATGAAACAGCCCGATGATGGAATTGCTGTGATTGGACTCGCCGGACGATTTGCCGGCGCGCCGGACGTGGATGCGTTTTGGCAAAACCTGTGCGCTGGAAAAGAATCGATCACCTTCTTTTCTGAAGAAGAACTGCGCGCCGCAGGGGTGGAAAATGACTTGCTCAGTAATCCCAACTACGTCAAGGCGGGTTCTGTTCTTGAAAACGCCGAAGAGTTTGACCCCTTCTTCTTTGGGTACAACCCGCGCGAAGCAGCTTTGATGGACCCGCAACACCGCATTTTCCTGGAGAGCGCCTGGGAGGCCTTGGAAAGAGCGGGCTACGATTCTGAGCGATATGCTGGGCGCATTGGGGTATACGCCAGTGTTAGCGACAATACCTATTTGCTGCACAATCTGCTACCGACCCCCGGTTTGATGCAATCCCAGGGGATGTTTCAAACCATGCTTGGCAACGATAAAGACTTTCTAACCACGCACGTCTCTTACAAGCTAAATCTCACTGGTCCCAGTGTAAATGTTCAAACAGCCTGTTCCAGTTCGTTGGTTGCAATCCACCAGGCCTGCCAGAGCTTGCTCAGGGGCGAAAGCGATATGGTTTTAGCGGGTGGCGTTTCTATCAGCTTGCCACAACAGAGCGGTTATTTTTACGAGGAGGGCGGCATCGCTTCACCTGATGGGCACTGTCGCGCTTTCGACGCCCGGGCAAAAGGGATCGTCGGAGGCAATGGAGTCGGTGTTGTTGTACTCAAGCGCCTGGGCGAGGCCCTGGCGGATGGCGATTCGATCTGCGCCGTCATCAAAGGCACTGCCATCAATAATGACGGTTCGCTCAAAGTAGGTTACACCGCACCCAGCGTAGAGGGGCAGGCGAATGTCATTGCTGAGGCGCAAAACATGGCCGGCGTGGAGCCAGATACGGTCACCTATGTTGAGACACACGGTACCGGCACGGTGTTAGGCGACCCGATTGAAGTGGCGGCCTTGACAAAAGCTTTTCGAGCCAACGGAAATCAACAAACGGGGTTTTGCGCAATCGGCTCGGTCAAAACCAATCTTGGACATCTGGATGCAGCCGCAGGCGTGACCGGTTTTATGAAAACTGTCCTGGCGCTCCAGCATCGGCAGATCCCCCCCAGCCTCAATTTCGAAAGTCCCAACCCAACGATTGATTTTGAGCATAGCCCGTTTTATGTAAACGCAGCCTTGACTCACTGGCCTGTTGGCCCTACTCCTCGCCGGGCAGGCGTTAGCTCCTTCGGTATCGGAGGCACGAATGCCCACGCAATCCTGGAAGAAGCTCCGCCGGTCGAACCATCCAGCCTATCGCGGCCCTGGCAATTACTCCTGCTTTCTGCCAAAACCGGCCCGGCATTGGAAAAGGTTACGGCTGATCTTGCCAAACACCTGAAAACCCACGCCGGGCAAAACCCTTCGACAGGCTCAGGGCAGCGCCTGGCAGATACCGCCTATACCTTGCAGGTCGGGCGGCATGTTTTCGAGTATCGACGCGCCGTCGCCTGCCGGGATGTAGACGATGCCATCGCCACGCTGGAAAATATGGATCCCAGACAGGTATCCACGGGAGCGCACGAACAAAAAGAACAAGCGGTAGCCTTTATGTTCCCTGGTCAGGGGGGGCAGTATGTGAATATGGGCCTCGAACTTTATACCCTGGAGCCTGTCTTCCGTGAATTGGTTGATCGCTGCTCCGCGCTTTTGCTGCCCCATTTGGGGCTGGATCTGCGCACCATCCTTTATCCCGATCAGGCCCACCAGGCAGAAGCCGCCGAACAATTGGGACAGATTTGGATGACACAACCGGCGCTGTTTGTGATCGAGTACGCATTGGCCCAACTATGGATTTCTTGGGGCGTTAAACCCCAGGCATTGATCGGCCACAGCAGCGGAGAGTACGCCGCAGCCTGCCTGGCGGGTGTTTTTAGCCTGGAAGATGCCCTGGCTTTGACCGCCGCGCGCGGGCGGCTGATACAATCCCTGCCCAGCGGGACCATGTTGGCCGTGCCCTTGTCCGAGGCGGAAATACAGCCCCTGCTCGGTAATACGCTTTCATTGGCAACGATCAATGGCCCAACGCAATGCGTTGTTTCAGGCTCCACTGAAGCGGTGGCTGCGTTCGAAGAACAATTGAAGGAAAAAGGCGTGGAATGCCGCCGTTTGCAAATCTCGCACGCCTCTCATTCCGTGATGATGGAGCCGATCTTGGACCTATTCGCCGAGGAAGTGAAGCGGGTGAAGCGCAACCCGCCGCAGATTCCGTTTGTGTCCAACTTAACCGGAGAATGGATCACTGCTGCCGAGGCGACCGACCCCGATTACTGGGTGCGGCATTTGCGAAATACTGTCCGCTTTGGCGATGGCCTGGAGCAATTGCTCAAAGAACCCGCGCCGCTTTTGCTGGAAATCGGCCCGGGACGAATATTGAGCAGCCTGGCGCAAAAACATCCAAGCCGAAAGCCAGAACAAACCGTTCTTTCGTCCTTGCGCCATGCCCAAGACCCCCAATCAGACCAGGCTTTTTTACTTACTGCGTTGGGTAAACTTTGGCTGACAGGTGTACCGGTGGATTGGAATGCGTTCTATCAAAGTGAGCGTCGCCGCCGTATCCCCCTGCCAACCTATCCGTTTGAGCGCCAACGCTGTTGGATTGAACCGTCCAAAGCGGCAGAACAGTCTCAGTCAGACCGTATTTATAAGAAGAAAAACATTGCCGATTGGTTTTATATCCCTGCCTGGCATCCCATACGGTTACGCTCAAAAGAAACGGCTCTGATTTCTGCCAAATGTCTGGTATTTGTGGACGGGAGCAGCCTGGGGCTGGCCCTGGTGGAGCGCTTGAAGCAAAAAGGAGCGCAGGTCATCACGGTGCATGTCGGCGTCGAGTGGAAACAAGGGGAAGACGACCAATATTGGCTCGACCCGCGCCGCCCGGAGCATTACGAACAACTCTTTGACGAGTTGGTGAAAACCCAAAAAACACCCGATACCATTGTGCATTTGTGGAGCCTGACGGTGGATGAGCAGGCTTCTGGCCCCGATTATTTCACTCATCTTCAACCGTTGGGGTTCAATAGCCTTGTCTATCTGACACAAGCATTGAACAATCACAATGTTCACCAGCCCATCCATATCGAAGTGCTATCGAATGGCGTATACACGCTTGAAGGCATCACGCAACCAGAAAAGGCAACCATCTTGGGGCCGTGCAAGGTTATTCCTCAAGAAATGCCTTTCATCACCTGCCGTTATGTTGATATTGTTGCCCCATCGCAAAGAACTCGACAAGAAAGCAGGTTGGTCACCCAACTCATTGCCCAGATTTTCGACAAACCAGCCAATGGAACCTATCTCTGGCGCAATGGACAACTTTGGGAACAAGGCTTCGAACCGCTTGAATTGCAAAAGGAGACAGACGACTTGGGCCTTCTGCGAGAGAATGGCGTTTATCTGCTGATTGACGGGTTGGAAAATACTGGCCTGGTTCTGGCAGAATACCTGATAAAGCGGGTGAAAGCCAGACTGGCGTTAACCAGCCAATCGCTCTTTCCGCCGCGCGAAGAATGGGAACAGTATTTATCTGCGCAGAACGAAAGCGATGACATTTGCTGCAAGATGCGCCGGCTTCAAGCTATGGAAGAACTAGGCGCAGAGATTATTTTGCTGCGCGCCGATGTAGCCGACCAAGAGAGCATGCAAGCTGTGATTTCACACATAGAGCAGCGCTGGGGCAGCCTCAACGGCGTCTTCCACCTCGCCGGTGCGCTGAATGTTGTAAACCCTCTCCAGGAATTAACTACTCAGCATGAAGCTCATTTCCGTCCCAAAGTCTACGGTTTATTCACCCTCAAGCAGGTTTTACAGGAGCGCGAGCTCGATTTTTGCTTGCTATTTTCATCGCTGGCCTCTGTGCTGGGTGGGGTGGGGCTTGTTTCCCATTCGGCAGCCGACAACTTTATGGATGCCAGTGCCCGTAAATACAGCCAGCAAGGTTCCACGCCGTGGATCAGTGTCAATTGGGATGCCTGGCAAATCGCTGAAACGCAAAGCAACGAGAGTGTGGTCGGGAACACATTGAACAACTTGAGCATGCGGCCTGATGAGGCGATGAGCGTTCTACAGCGTATCTTATCGGGTGAACAGGTTGAAAGTCAAATTGTTGTCTCGACCGCGAATTTGCAAGCTCGCATCAATAAGTGGATCAAACCCAAAGCCTTGCAGAGCGAGATGGGCGAAAAGCAATCGGAGGCAGTGATCTTGCAAGCTCGTCCCACTCTGCGTTCAAACTATTTGGCGCCGCGAACTCAGACGGAGCAAACGCTTGCCTCCATCTGGCAAGAACTCCTGGGGATTGAACAAATCGGCATTCAGGACAACTTCTTCGAGTTGGGCGGTCATTCACTACTGGCGACTCAGGTTATATCAAAAATACGCGTCGCCTTCCAAGTTAATCTGTCGTTGCGCACGTTATTCGAAGCTCCTTCTATTGAGTTGTTGGCGATCGAGATAGATAAAGAAATGCAAAATTTCGAGGAGATCGAAGTATGAACGCTGATGAGTTGCTCGAATTTTTTAGAAATAACTCAATCGAATTAAATGTCGTTGATGACAAGATTAAATTCAAGGCGCCTCGCGGGTTTATGACCGAGGAAGTACTCGATAGTTTAAAAACAAATAAAAATGAGATAATCGCGCTCTTAAAAACAAGCGATGAAAACCGATCGTTCATCCCGCGCCGTCCTGAAAATGTGCCAATCCCTCTATCTTTTGCACAACAACGCTTGTGGTTTTTGGATCAATTCGAACCAGGCAGCCCGCTCTACAACATGTCCAACGCTGTGCGCCTGGTCGGGAA
>JBARBA010000446.1:0-5437 GCA_049792555.1 Anaerolineales bacterium | reverse complement strand
CCAGGCATTGGTCACGTCGGCAATATTGAACGTAACGCTGGTGCTCTGGTTATAGGGATAAAGCAAAGCGTTGGTGGGGGATGCCTGGGCTTTCAAGGCAAATGAGCCGGCAGATATTGAAATCACAAGGATCAGTATTGTGGCGATCAGGATGGTGCGATTGAAACGACGCATAGGGGAATTCCTTTCTTGGGGTTGGAAAATGGGGGGGGGCAAGCAAAACTTTCTCCCGCTCCGGCGGGCAAACCTTCCAAAATGACGATTTCACCTCCATCGAACATGAGTATATTCCAGCCATGGCTATATAGAAGGTTACTGCTCTTGGGAAGCAAAGTCTTGCACTATATTATTAAATTGTTCTAAAAAGCACAATCCGACAATATCGGGAGAGGGATGCACAAAATTGACATTACAACCAGAGACCTCCGAGTTCTCGAAGAACTCGGAGGTCTTTTATGCCTGACTCAGATACATCAGCCGCAAAATCTTCAACTCGTCGTAATTCACCCGGCCTTCCAGCTTCTCAAAAACCGGTTTCAGGCGCTCTGGGCCGAATTCGTCAAAGGCCAGCATGGCCGCCTGCTGGTCGTCGGGGGATGTGGATGTATACGCCTGGAACTCGGACCCGTTTCGCAGCCGGTTCCCGGCTAAGGCGTATTGCGCCAAATGGTCCAAAATCGTTCCCACCGTAACCGCGTACCGTTCCATCAGACTTTCGATGCTCTTCCCGGCGTTGTACGCCTCCGCGACGAGCGTGGTGCGCACCCCCAGCTCCGACTCCGCTTTGGCGGCTCCCCCGGCTGGAGACGTGGACTTGTTCCTGCCGCCTTTTTCGCGCGGCGACTCTTTGCGCTTCTCGGCGATGCCGTGCTTTTTGCAATAATCTTTAATCAACCCCGCAAACGTTTCGCCATACTGCTTCAACTTCACCTGCCCCACGCCGTTGATCTCCAGCATGCTTTTCAACGATTGCGGGAAATAACCTGCCATCTCCACCAGCGTGCGGTCAGAGAAGACCACATAAGGCGGCACACCGGCCTCGTCGGCCAGTTGCTTGCGCTTCTCGCGCAGCAGCGCAAACAGGGCGTGGTTGTATTCGAGTTCGGCCTTATTGACGGCCTGCTTGCTGGCGCGCTCTTCCACTTCCTGTAGTTGGCCGAAAATCTTCGTCCGGTTGCGCAGCGCATCCAGCGCCTTTTGGGACAGGCTCAAGGTGCGGTACTCGCCGTCCTGGTTGAGATAGCCCATCTGTGCCAGTTGGCGCGCCAGGTGCATCCACTGCTTCTGGTTCAGTTCCTTGCCAATGCCATAGGTGGAAACCTTATCGTGCTCGTATTTCAGCACCTTCTCGGCCTTCGAACCCAGCAACACATCCACCACGTGCCCCGCGCCGAAGCGCTCCCCGGTGCGCTTGACGCACGAAAGGAATTTCTGCGCCGGCACGGTAATATCGTCCAGCGTGGGCGCTTCGGCGTTGCAGTTATCGCAGTTGTCGCATTTGGGAACGGTATACGTTTCGCCAAAATAGGTCAGCAGCGGCTTGCGGCGGCAGTTGACTTCGTCCTCGGCAAATTTCACAATGGCGTCGAGGTGCTGCATCGCCACACGGCGCTCCTCGCCTTCTTTCTGATCGATGAAGTAGCGCAGCTTGGTAACGTCACCGTAACTGTAGAGCAGCAGGCAGTGCGCGGGCAGGCCGTCGCGCCCGGCGCGGCCAATCTCCTGGTAATACCCCTCCACGCTTTTGGGCAAATCGTAATGGATCACAAAGCGCACATTGGGTTTGTTGATGCCCATGCCAAAAGCAATCGTCGCCACGATGATCTGCACGTCGTCGCGGATGAAGTCTTCCTGGTTGCGGCGGCGGGCGTCGTCGTCCAGCCCGGCATGGTACGGGCGCGCCGAATGGCCCTTTTTCGAGAGATACTCGGCCAGTTCGTCCACCTGCTTGCGCGAGAAACAGTAGATGATGCCCGATTGGTCCTTGAAACGTTCCAGGAAGCGCAGGGTTTGGATGGCGGCCTCGCGCTTGGGAGTCACTTCAATGTACAGGTTCTCGCGGTTGAAGCTGGCCACAAACTCGTTGGACTGCGAAAAGCCCAGGCTTTGCTTGATGTCCTGGCGCACCCTGGGGGTGGCGGTAGCCGTCAGCGCCAGGCACACGGCCCCGGTGAAGCGGCGGCGCACGTCCGCCAGTTGACGGTATTCGGGGCGGAAGTCGTGGCCCCACTCCGAGATGCAGTGCGCTTCGTCGATGGTCAGGCAGTCCACTTTGACTCCTGAAAGCAACTCGAAAATGCGTGGGGTCAGCAGCGTTTCGGGGGCCATATAAAGCAGCTTCGTTTGGCCGCGCTTCACATAATCCATGTTTTCCTGGTAGGCTTCGGGCGAGAGCGTGCTGTTCAGGAACAGCGCCGGCACGCCCGCCGCGCGCATCTGCTCCACCTGGTCTTTCATCAGCGCGATCAGCGGCGAAACGACCACCGTCAGCCCGTCGAAGATCAGCGCCGGGATCTGGTAACACAGCGACTTGCCGCCGCCGGTGGGCATCACCGCCAGCGTATCGCGCCGGGCCAGCACGTTTTCGATCACCTCGCGCTGGTGCGGGCGAAAGGTATCGTAACCAAAGGTTTCTTTTAAGATGGAAGCGGGGCTGGTCATGGGAGAATTATAAAACATGCGGGGAGGGTGGGCAAGTGAAAAGGTATCAGCCCGGCAGATTGACACATGCGCATGCGGGTGTGTATAATCGAGACAGAAAGGATGCGACTATGGAAAACCTGCAACGTGTCAATTTGTTACTGGAACGCCGCCAACGCGAAGCGCTCGAACGTCTCGCCCGCCAGAAGGGACGCAGTGTCAGCGACCTGGTGCGCGCATATGTAACCATGGGATTGAACGAAGAAAACAACCCGCAGGCGGAGCGCATGCAAGCGCTCGAAAACGCCCGCGCGCTCAAAGGGCGCATCCTGAAGCGACGCGCCGGGAAGCCGATCACAGATTCCGTTGAAGTTATCAATCAGATCAGGGAGGAGCGCACCGATGAGTTACTGGGTCGTTGACGCAAATATCGCGGTGCAAAGCGCCCTAAACATCTCGGACGGTCTGGAGCGCTTTTGGGAGCGCATCAACGATGAGCAAATTACACCCTGTTCGCCGCGCTTGTGGATGAGCGAAACCACCTCGGCAGTGCGCTCCCTGTTGGCGCAAAAGCAAATCACCGCCGCTGAAGCAGAACAAGCCCTGCAAACCATGCATGCGCTCAAGGTCGAAATTATCAACGAGGATGAACTGCTCTGCCTGCACGCCCTTGCCCTGGCCGCCAAACTTGGACAGTCCAAAGCCTATGACGCCTTTTACCTGGCCCTGGCCGAACGCCTTGAAACCGAATTTTGGACGATGGATGAGCGCCTGGCAAACCGCTGCAAAGATTTGAAGTTGGGGTGGGTGCATTGGGTTGGGGAGATGTAAAGAAATTTAGGTTCAGAAACCAGCGTTTCAAAACCGTTCAAGAGAGCTTAGGGGCCAGCGCCAAACGGAAACCGATGTCGATCGAGTAGTCATGGAGGGAAGCGGCGTTGCGGCAGGCACAAGACGTGCTCCTGGCATCGTCGAGGAAGGAACCGCCACGCAGCACACGGGCACTGGTATCCTTTTCATTTTCGCGCCCATCATCTGCCTTGTAGGGGTATGGTTTCTTGACGCTATGCGTCCACTCCCAGACATTGCCACTCATATCCGCGCAACCGTAAGGCGAATCGCCCTGCGAGGAATAGAGTCCGACAGGCGTGGTGGTGCCACGCTTTTTGCCCTTAGCGGAATTACATTTTGCTGGGTCAAATTCATCCCCCCAGGGCCAAATATTGCCACTCACACCGCGCGCGGCCTTTTCCCATTCGGCCTCGCTGGGCATGCGCAGGACATAAATTTGGGGTAACTGTCTCTTATGTATTTTGTTCAGCCATTGGCAATAAGCTCTTGCATCCTGCCAAAAGATGCCTGCAACTGGGTGATCCGCGCTCTGCCAATTCAAGTTATCCATTTTGCTCACCGCGTTCGTATATTGAGCATACTGTACATTCGTGACTGGGAAGCGCGCTATCCAGTAATCGTAAGGAATCACTACCCTGTGCTGCGGCTTTTCGTCGCCGTAGATGTCCTCGTTGCTGGCAGTGCTGCCCATCAGGAAGGGCCCTGCCGGGATGCGGCAGAATTCGATGCCGCCTAAGTTCATCCTATCAAGTGTTAATTTGGCAGATGGCTTGGCGAATTCTTCTTTGGGAGAAGGTGGGCTAGATGAATAGCGGTATTCTAGTGAGACAGGTTTTTCAGGTTGAGTAATAATTGTGTTAGGCAGGTTGGCAGATTTAAGTTTTGGTGAAACCCCAATCCCTTCAGCGCGCGCTTCTAGGCTTCTGTACAGTCGTACATAAGCACCATCCCGCTGTTCCTGCGGGAAATAATCAGCATACTGCCAACCCCGCAAACGGCGCGGCGGCTGGCATTCTTCCAGTCGCAAAGGAATGATGAAAATCGTTTCTTCAGGTTTGGTCAGGGCAATATCGAGCGCAAATCGTAATTCACGCTGAACATATCCCTCTTTTGTGACCGAATGATTAGAAAGACATACAACCACCGCATCAGCAGCTTCAACGGCCTTCTCGATCTCCATATTCCAATCCTGCCCTGGCAGCAGCTTTTCCTCATCCAGCCAGGGATCAATCCAGCCTTCATCAACCAATCGGCTATAAATGTCTCGGACAATTGGTTTATCTTGTGAAGCGTGGCAGAGGAAGACTTTGAGTTTACGGTCAGGCATAAGGATTTTCCCAAAGGTCGAAGGATGGTCGAATTATACGGCAAAATCGAACGGGCCAATGTGAAGACGCCCGGCGGGATGGTGAATGCTGATATTTTCACCTGATACACCCCTTCAATCACGAAGATACAAGTTTACTGTATCATGGTTCGGCAAAATTACATCTGTTCCCAACTTTCCTTATTGCAGCCAATGCGTTCCAGCAAGGAAAAGAGCAATTTGCTCGACGGATTGTCAAACTCTAATCCCAATTTTGGAAAATGCCTATTGACTCGCCCAAAATATTATGCTATTCTATACGTACGCTTCGACTAAACGCTTCGACGATTTCGTTTAATTGCATCTTTTTTGTTTGAATACCTGCTCGAAACCGGGAGTGTACCTTTTGCCTACCATGCTTGATGTGGCCCGTCGCGCAAATGTCTCACTAAGTACCGTCTCTTACGCGTTAAACGGTACACGGCCCATTTCAGAAAAGACCCGCGAGCACATTTTTGCCGTGATGGACGAGCTTGGGTACCGTCCCAATATCCTGGCGCGCGGCCTGGCCAGCAAGCGCAGCAAGATTATCGCCTTGTTGTTTCCCACTCCCGAGCATGCCCATGCCACGCTCGGGAG
>JBARBA010000445.1:0-15828 GCA_049792555.1 Anaerolineales bacterium | reverse complement strand
GTCTGAGACCTGCCCCTACGGTCCATACGCGCTACGCGGCGTTTCTTTCTGCGGCATTGGACATCCGCGAGAAATATGCCGAAACGATCAAAGCGAATTGGCCGATGGCCTGGCGCAATTCGGCGGGCTACCGGTTGAATTACCTGCTGCCCTGGTCGGCCACGCATCCGCCGCAATGGACGGGCGGCGCGTATCCGCCGGTTGCGCCGGATGCGATCAACCTGGCGAAGCTGCTGGCGGGCAGCGAAGGCACGCTGGCGGTGATCCGCGCGGCGACGGTCAACCTCGTGCGCAAGCCGAAACACACCATTTTGGGGGTGCTCAGTTACGAGAGCGTGGCGGCTGCCTGTGACGCCGTCCCCGGCGTGCTGGAGCGCAGCCCTTCGGCGGTGGAACTCATTCCGCAGATGCTCATCCGGTTGGCGCGCTCCGTCCAGGCGGCTGCCGGCCAGCTTGGATTTGTGCAGGGCGACCCCGGGGCGCTGCTGGTGGTCGAATTCTCAGGCGACGACCCGGCCCTTTTGCGGGAAAAAGTCAGGGCGCTGGGCAATCTTTTGGGGGGCGGGAACGTCGTCGTGGCCGAATCGGCCGCAGAGCAGGCCAACGTCTGGGCTGTGCGCAAGATGGGCCTGGGAATTGTCGATTCGCGTCCCACGCTGGCGCGCCCGTTAGCGTTTATCGAGGATTGCGCCATCCCGGTCGAGCGGTTGGGGGAGTTCGTGCGCGAGGTGGAACGCATTCTGTCGGCGCACGGCACCGAGGCGGCTTTTTATGCGCACGCTTCCGCCGGGACGCTGCACATCCGCCCGATGCTCAATCTCAAAACCGAGCAGGGCGCGCGCGCGCTGCGTTCCATCGCCGAGCAGGTGTTGGCGCTCACTCTCAGCGTAGGCGGGGCCATGTCATCGGAACACGGCGACGGGTTGTTGCGGTCCGAGTGGCTGCCCCAAACGTACGGCGCAGAGTTGGTCGAAGCGATGAAAAGCCTAAAGCGCGCCGCCGATCCCGATTCCCTTTTAAGCCCCCAAAAACTGACCGACGCGCCGCCGATGGACACGCACCTGCGTTACGGCCCGGCTTACCAAGCCCGGGCCTGGACACCCGCGCTGGATTTCACGCGCGAGGGCGGGCTGGCGCGGGCGGTGGAGCAGTGCAACGGGCAGGGGGTGTGCCGCAAAGATAGCGGCGTGATGTGCCCGTCGTTCCAGGCCACGCGCGAGGAGCAAAACGTCACGCGCGGACGGTCGAACCTGCTGCGGGCGCTGATTTCGTTGCCACAGGCGGCGGGCGGCCTGCGTCCGGCGGACGTCAAAGCGGCGCTCGACCTGTGCCTGGCGTGCAAGGGCTGCACCGCCGAGTGTCCCAGTGGCGTGGACATGCCCAAGCTGAAATATGAGTTCATGAACGAGTATTACAAGACGCATGCCCGCTCGCTGCGCGATTATCTTTTTGGTTATTTCCATGTGGCGGCGGCGCTGCTTTCGCCGGTTGCGCCGTTGGCGAATGTTGCCATGCAAAACCCGCTGTTCAAGGCGCTGGCCGCGCGCATATTTGACCTGGCTCCGCAGCGCTCCCTGCCGTTGTTTGTCGGGCGGGCGGCCCAGGCGCGGGTCAAGTGGCACGGTGGGCGTCAGACGGCCATCCTGCTGCCTGACGTGCTTTCGCGCTACATTGAGCCGCAGGTGGAGCAGGCTGTCTTCGACGCGCTCGACCTGGCCGGGTTCGACACGCGCGCGCTGCCGGTGATCGGCGCGGGGGCGGCGCTGCTTTCGAAGGGTATGATCGCGCCGGCCCGCCGTCACGCCGCGCATGTGCTGGACGAGTTGGCGCGCCTTGATCCGCAGGTTGCGCTGCCGCTGGTGGGGGTGGAGCCTTCTGAAGTGTATACGCTCAAGAATGATTACATTTGGTTGCTGCCCGCCCGCGCGGACGAGATCGAGCGCCGCGCCGCAAAGACCTGGCTGGTGGAAGAGTGGCTGGTGCGTTCGGGGGCGCTCGAAGGCTGGCGCGCGCTGGGCGCTGGTCGGGAGACCAGCGCCCAACGGATGACGACCAGCGCCACGAGCGCCCAACCCAGCGCTCCGCTAAAACTCCACCCGCACTGCCACCAGCGCGCCGAAGCTCCCGCCGACGATGGTTTACCGAACGGCGTAAACGCCACCCTCGAAATGCTGCGCGCCTGCGGTTACAGCGTGGACGTGCTGGATACCGGTTGCTGCGGCATGGCGGGGACGTTCGGTTTCGACGCCGAGCATTACGAACTTTCGATGCGGGTCGGTGCGCTGCAGGTCTTCCCGCAGGTCAAGGCCGCAGGCGATGCGGGCATCGTCTCCACCGGCGCGGCCTGCCGCATGCAGATTGCGCATGGCACGGGGGTAACGGCGGAGCATCCGTTGGTGCTGGCGGTGAGGGCGTTGAAGGGAGTTTGAAGTTAGGCCAATCGCATTGGAAAAAAAGCCAAAACATTCCTGTCATTGCGAGGAGCCGTTCCCCAGGCGACGAAGCAATCCAGCATCACCTGCAAACAATTGTTTGAATGAATACACGGGATTGCTTCGGGCTGGGGTTTCGGTACAGCGGCTGAAGAGCGCCGCCTACTCAACCACCAGCCCTCGCAATGACAATTGTTATGGGAGTTTGAATGTAAAAAACCCAATGCGATTGCTCTGGCTTGAAATAGAAAGGACAAGCATGAATCCAAGAGTGAAGGACGTAAAGCCCAACGCTGATTACACCCTGATGGTTGTTTTTGAAAACAGCGAAGTCAGGCTTTTCGACGTTAAGCCTTATTTGCAATTCGGCATCTTTCGGGAATTACAGGATATGGCTGTATTCAATTCGGTAAGACCCTTTCTGGGAAGTGTTCAATGGCAGGGCGGACAGGACTTTTGCCCGGATACTTTGTATCTCGATGGGATGCCGCAAGCAGGGGAAATTGGTAGATTGGTGCTTGCATAAAAGCAGGAAACTCTCTACAATGTTTTTATCGTCCAACCTGGAAAGAGGGAACCATGAAGAAAAAAGTTGTCGCCGTTTTGATCGCTGTGGGAATTTCGTTGCTTGTTTCAGCCATTGTCACCCTGCTGGTGGCCTATACCGCGCCGGGCGCGCTGCCCGTTCCCGGCGGGCCGCTGGCAGTATTCGCCGGTGTATTCGTATTGGTGATTGGCTTTTTTGGCAAATCCATCAACGAATGGGTGGAGACGTTCTTCGGCAAAGAAAAAGATGCGGCTGGCGCAGCGTCTTCCGTTTCGGCGGGCGGCAAAATCGAAAAGAGCGCGGTGGTTGTGGGGAATAATAATCAAATTACCTTGATTGTGCGCGATTATGTCAAAACGCGCCCATCGGCCAACCAGGATGACCTGGTAAATCAATTGAATGAATACCTGAACTGGATGCGCGAAAGTTACGGCTCGATCACCCTGCGCGGCATCGAAGAAGGCGGGCGGCAGGTGGTTACGCTGCCGCTGGAAAGCGTTTACGTGCCTTTGCAGGCCGAATACGATGCTTTTGATGAGCAGGCCGCTCTCTCTGAGCGCGACTTGGCGCGCAAAATGGATCAGCGCGCTGAACGCGCCGGCGTGAAACTGAACGAAATCCTTTCGATTGGCTCCAGACTGATTATCAGCGGCGGGCCGGGCAGTGGTAAAACCACCGTCTTGCAGCACATCGCCTGGACTCTGGCGGCTTCCTTGCAAGATCGACCTGCTTTGGCGAGCCAAAAACTGGGATTGAGCGGTGATTTGCCCCTGCCGATTTACGTGCCGTTGAGCCTGTATGCTTCGTACCTGCGCAACCTGCCTGGCAACGCCAAAGCGGAGCAGAAGTCGCTGGCCACCTTTATCTCAGAGTATCTCGTCCAGCGCCAGACCAATTTGAGCCTGCCCGCCGACTTTTTGGCGCATCTCCTGCGCAACGCCAAAACGGTTTTGCTGCTGCTGGACGGGCTGGACGAAGTGCCGAACGAAGATGAGCGCGCAAATGTGCGCCAAGCGATTGAAGATTTGGTCGGCGGGCGCGATGCGTTGCGCGTGGTCGTCACCAGCCGCACCGCCGCCTATCGCGGACAGGCCGTTCTGGGGCGCGGCTTTAAACACATCCGCGTCTTGCCGTTGGAGGCTGCGCAAATCGAGCAACTGGTGCGCCACGCCTATGACGCCATTCATCCCCAGAGCAAGCCCAAAGCTCAAAAGCAGGCCGATGACTTATTGGGTGACATTTCCCGTCTCGAAGCGGGCCGCCGCGAACGCCTGGGCGATGACGTGGAGTCTTTCGTCAACTCGCCGCTGATGGTGCGTATGCTGCTGATTGTGCATTTCAACAACCGCACCCTGCCCGACCAGCGCGCCGATTTATACCAAAAAGCGGTGGACGCCATGCTGCGCCCGGACTATGCGCTTGACCAGCAGGTGGCCAGCGAAATCGAGCACCGCATGGCCGGTAGTCTGGCCGTCAACCGCGAGATGCTGCAACTGCTGGCCTATCACATGCACCGCCAGGGCAGTGAGCAAGGCCGTGAAATCGACGAGGAGGCCCTGAAACGCGCCCTGTGCGCCGCGCAGGATTATGCGCCCGAAGTGGTGGAAGAATTGCTGGCCCAAACCCGCCAGCGCGGCACTTTGCTGGAGGAGCGCGGCGGGTTGTACCGTTTCATCCACCTTTCGTTCCAGGAATTCCTGGTGGGGCGTTACCTGGCCTTGATCCTGCATGATCCCGATAAAATTGCCGAAATGCTTGAAAGCGGCCCGGTGCTGGACTCGTGGTGGCGTGAACCCATCCTGCTGATGATCGGCTACCTGGACGTCAGTTCGCCCTCCCAGGCGCGGCCCCTGCTGCTGCGCATGGCCGGGGCGGACGACGGTTTTGGAAAACGCAACGCGCCTGCATTTGACACGCAGTTGGCCTGCGCCGAACTTGCCGCCGCCGCCGCGCTGGAGTGCAAAAGCCAGCCTGCCAGCCTGCGCGAAGCGCTCCAGGTGCGCTTGAAATCTTTGCACGAACAGGCCCCGCGCGAAAAATGGACGCCCTCGCGGCTGGCTTTGGCCGTGGATGCGCTTGACCGCCTCGGCTACCAACCTGACGACCTGTATTCTTTCGTCCAAATCGTCCAAATCGTCCAAATCGTCCAAATCGTCCAATCGCCCAAGCACTCGATCGGCATTGCCCGTTATCCCGTCACCAACGCCCAATACGCGCGCTTCTTACAGCCCGAAAATTTCAGGCCGGAGAACCGGCATTTGTGGACGGGCTTCCCCAAATTCGGCGAAAACAGCGAAGACATGACAGGCCAGACCTGGGGCGACGAAGGCTGGGACTGGCTACAGGGTGAACTCAAAGATAAAGATAATCTTGTCGAAAACGGCGTATTGTTGCCGCGCTATTGGCGCGACGCCCGTTTTGGGCAAATGCGCCCCGGCGCGCCGGTGGTGGGCATTTCGTGGCACGAAGCCAATGCCTACTGCCAATGGCTGCTCGCAAATTGGGAAGCGTTGGAAGAAGGCCGCCAGGGTTTGCCGAAACCGGCGCAGGTTCGTTTACCCACTGAAGCCGAATGGGTTACAGCAGCCGACGGTGAGCAAAACAAGCGCTTCGCCTGGGGCATTCTGGATAACGAAAAAGACATCGCGCGCTTTGCCAATACCGTCGAAAGCGGCATCGGGCGCACCACCCCGGTTTGGATGTATCCGCAGGGCGCAAGCCAGCGCTATAAAGTCATGGATATGTCCGGCAACGTTTGGGAGTGGCAGGCCAATTACGTAGATAAAGACCATGACTTTTTGGGCCTGCGTGGCGGCTCGTGGGGCGACGATATGGACCTCGCGCGCGTGTCGGTCCGCCACGACAATCCCCCGGGCAACAGATGGAACTACTACGGTTTTCGTGTGGTGTTGGTTTCCCTGCCCAGCTAATCTTTTGTTTCCTGTTTTCTGCTTGCTGTGTTCTGCCCGCCTCCCCGCGAAGCGGGCAGAAAAATTTTTAACAAGGAGGCTTATGAAAACGTACCGCCATTTGTACCCGCAGGTATGGGATTTCGAGAATCTCTACCTGGCTTACCGCAAGGCGCGCAAGGGCAAGCGCGGCAAGGCTTATGTGGCTGCCTATGAGCGCAGGCAGGAGGAAGAATTGCTGGCGCTGCAAACTGAATTGCGCGAAAAATCTTATACGCCCGGCCCGTATGCCAGCTTTTATATTCATGAACCCAAGCGGCGTTTGATCTCGGCTGCGCCTTTTCGTGACCGCGTGGCGCACCATGCGCTTTGCCGGGTGCTTGAACCTGTTTGGGAACCGCGTTTTGTTGAGACAAGTTATGCCAACCGCGTTGGGAAAGGCACGCACCGCGCCCTGGATCAAACCACGCAATATGCCCGGCGTTATTGCTGGTTCCTGCAATGTGATGTGCGTCAATTTTTTCCATCCATTGACCATGCAATTTTGCGCGGCGAATTCACGCATTATATTGCTGATGAAGATGTCCTTTGGTTATGTGACCTGATTTTAAACAGCGGCGTAGGCGTGCTAAAAGGTGAGTATGAGATGGTTTACTTTCCCGGTGACGGTCTTTTTTCTGCCTGTCGCCCGCGTGGTTTGCCAATCGGCAACCTCACCAGCCAGTTTTGGGCCAATATCTACCTCAACAATTTCGATCATTTTGTCAAACGTGAGTTGAAGTGCCCGGCCTACATTCGCTATGTGGACGATTTTCTGCTATTCGGCGATGATTTGGAACAACTCTATTACTGGCGCGGCGAAATTATTCGCAAGATGGCTGCTTTGCGCCTGACCATACACGAAGAAAGCGCGTTGGTGTATCCAACACAATGCGGTATTCCTTTCCTTGGGTTCCGTATTTTCCCGGAATATCGCCGCGTGAAAAGCCGCAAGGTGGTTTCTTATCGTCGCAGGCTGCGTCGCGCGCTCGCCGGTAGTTTTTCGTACACATCCCTTTCGGCCAGTGTGCGTGGTTGGGTAAATCATGTGCGTTATGCAGATACGCACGGGTTGACGCATGCAATGCTCAAATTCAAGGTTCCCAGAGCGCAAGCATGAATGAATCTCCTTTATTTTCCCGCACGCACGATTTTTTGCTCTGGCTGCTGCCTCATGCGCAGAAATTCCCGCGCGCCTATCGTTTCAGTCTGGCCGAGCGTATTCAACGCACCGCCATGGACTTTCAGGATTTCATTATCTCTGCCGGGAAATCACAAGGCAGTCAGAGGCGCGATTGGCTTCAAAAAGCCGATATCACTCTGGAACAAATACGTTTCTGGCTTCGGTTTTCAAACGAACTGGACTTGCTCAAAATAGGCCAATACGAACACGCCTCTCGGATGCTGGTGGAAATGGGCAGGCTGTTGGGAGCATGGATTAAACAGACTTGACCGTCTGAATAATTGGGCAAAGGCCAAGGGGCCTGCGTGGCGGCTCGTGGAACAACAATATGGACAACGCGCGCGTGTCGGTCCGCAACAACAATCACCCGAACAACAAATGGAACAACAACGGTTTTCGTGTGGTGTTGGTTTCCCTGCACAATTTTGCTTGCCGGAAGTATGCGCAGTTGAGCAACTGGCATCGAGGCAAAACTGGCTGGCCTTCTGCCCGGCGAACCGCCTGGAGTGTTTCTGCTGTCCATGCGGAGCCAAATATACAAAAGCCCCGCCCGTTCCAGTAGCCGTGCAAAGGGCGACCGTCCGGGCGGGGCAAAATGACGCCCATCGCTTGCCGAAGACCGGCATCGCCCCTACGTTTTTACCGAATGATGCTCATCTCTTGCCAAAGAGATGAGCATCTCTCACACAAGAGATGAGCATCTATTGGTAAAGAGATGAGCATCTCTCATCAAACAGATGAGCATCTCTCGCACAAGAGATGCTCATCTGTTGCGCCAGTCATCTTACATCGTCCATCATCCGCCCGTCACCGTCAACCAACTCAGCGCCACCCCAAACGCCACCTCCACATTCAACGAACGCTTCCGCCCGCGCATCGGAATATACAAAATCTTCTCACACAAATCCAACAGCCCCGGGTCCACCCCCGTCACTTCATTCCCGACAATCAACACAATCGGCCCCAAATCCGTTTTTATCCGCGAATCCGTGAAAGAGTCCGTTGACGACCCATCCGTTCGTATCCGCGAATCCGTGAAAAAGTCCGTTGAAAAAAAATCCGTTGTCGAAACCGCTCGCTCATCCTGCTCCAACCCCCACAACACACACCCCTCGTCCATCAACGCCCGCGCCCTCACCAACGCATTGCGCCCCGCCGTCCACGCAATCGTCTTCTCCGCCCCCAGCGCCGTCTTGCCCACCGACTTATTCTCCGGCGTGGGCGTGACGCCGCACAAGTGAATGCGCCGCACCCCAAAAGCGTCCGCCGTGCGAAAAATTGCCCCCACATTCCAGGCCGAGCGCACATTATCCAGCAGGGCCTCCAACACGCGCTCGTTGTTCGGCGCTTCGTTTTGCGCGGGTCTGTTCGGCGTGGATTCGTTCGGCGTGGATTCGTTCGGCGTGGATTCGTTCGGTGTGGGTTCGTTCAGGCGGGTCCGTTCGGCGCGGGTCTCCCGACCCGCGCCCGCGCCGGGCAAAAACCCCGCCTCCGCATCCAACCCCCTCTGCAACACCACCCGCGTGGCCCCCAAACAGGCCGGACAGCGCTCCCCGAACGGATGCCCCTCGGTTAACGGATAACGCAACCCACAACCCGCGTTTTCACACTCGCGTATCTGGTAGAATGAAGGCGACGACATACGCACGATTAAACCACAGAACGTCAGAGACAGGTTTGAAGGTTTAAAAGTTTAAAGGTTTAAGGTTTTCCTTCGTGTATTTCGTGAACTTCGTGGATTGTGGTTAAGGTTTTGAATTGCTTCTTATCAACGGAGAACTCTCTTGCAAGAACTCAAGTACAACGAATACGAACGCGTCCGCCCGCTCTTCCGCAAAATGGACATGCACCTGCCGCTGCAAGCCATCCTGGCGGGCAACGTCAACGCGCCCATCTTTGTCGATAGCGCCATGAACCCCCAATCGGCCGTCACCTGGACCGGCCACCGCTTCTACCTGGCGGGCGCGCCCGGCAACACCGACTTCATCAGCGCCGCGCGCCGCGTCTTCACCGAGAAATTCAGCCTGCGCTCGCGCAAAGCCGGCATCGACTCGTACCAGGTCTATTCCCCGGCCACCGCCGCCTGGGAAAACGCCGTGATTGCCATCCTGCCTGCCTACCCCATCAGGGCGCAGCGCCAATACTACGCCTTCAAGTCCAGCCGCATCGACTGGAAAGAATTGCTCCCGGCGGGCGTCACCGTCCGCAACGTGGACGCGGCCTTCCTGGCCGAGCGCCGCTGGAAAAACCCCGAATTCCTGACCGAAGAAATGCTCTCCGAACGCGAGTCCATCGAAGATTTCCTCGCTAAAAGCTTCGGTGTCTGCGCCCTGCACGGCGACGAGATCATCGGCTGGTGCCTGTCCGAATACAACACCGGCCACCGCTGCGAAGTCGGCATCGCCACGCGCGAAGACCACCAACGTCAGGGCCTGGCCGCCTCGCTGGCGGTGGCCTTCGTCGAACTGGCGCGCTCCAGGGACGTGGCCCGCATCGGCTGGCACTGCAACGCCAGCAACATCGCCTCCGGCAGGACGGCGCTCAAGGCCGGTTTCGAAAAATCCGCCGATTACCCCATCTACTTCGGCTGGTTCGACGAAGCCGCCCACCTGACCGGCAACGGCTATTTTGCCCATGCGCGCGGCGAATATTTCCAGGCGCTTGATTTCTACGAAAAAGCCTTCGCGCTGGGCGGCGCGCCCGATTCGGCCTACTGGGGCGCGGCCTGCGATGCCGCCATGACCGGCCAGAATGACAAGGCGCTCAAATACCTGTCTGAAGCCGTCGAGCGCGGCTATGACGACCGCCAACAGATCGAGGCCTCAGAATACCTGTCCGGCCTGCATGAGACCGCCGGTTGGACGGTCATACTCGAAAAACTGTAATTTATACCGAGGGTTGAGTAGCCGCGCAGCGGCGTATCGAAACCCGGGCTACTATTCATGCGCTACCTCCTCTTCCACAAACCCTACGGCGTGCTCTCGCAATTTACCGACGAAGGCACCGGCCATCCCACCCTCAAAGACTTCATCGACGCGCCCGACGTCTACGCAGCCGGGCGGCTCGACCGCGACTCGGAGGGCCTGCTGCTGCTTACGGATGATGGCGCGTTGATCCGGCGTCTCACCGATCCCCGGGGGCACACCGTCAAAACGTATTGGGCGCTGGTGGAAGGCGACCCGACTCCCGAAAAGCTGGATACGCTTGCGAAAGGCGTTACACTGGCTGGCAGCGGATACCGCACCCTGCCCTGCGGCATTCGCCCCATCCCCGCGCCTGATCTGCCGCCCAGGAGCAAACCCCTCACCCCGCACGGCCCCACCTCGTGGCTCGAAATCCGTCTGCGCGAAGGCAAAAAGCGACAGATTCGTCATATGACCGCTGCCGTGGGCCTGTTCACGTTGCGCCTCGTCCGCGCAGCCATCGGGCCGCTGAAACTCGAAAACCTGCCAGCCGGCGTTTGGCGGGAGTTGACCGGGGCAGAACTCCGCCAATTAAACGGCGACAAAGGCGGCGGGTAGTAAGGAGCATTTACGATGAGAAAAATCATCTTCCTGGTCATCCTGTTGATTGCCATTGCCGCGTCCGTCATTCCCGTTGCCGCCAAACCGGCGCGCGTCACCACAGATGCCTCGTCCCTGATCGCCGCCGTCAACGCCTTGCGCGCCGCAAACGGCCTGTCCCCCTACGGCGTCAACGATATTTTGATGGGCACCGCGCAGCAGCACGCCGATTACATGTCGGTCAACGGTGTTTCGCACATCGGCTACGGCGGCACGCGGCCCTACCAGCGCGTGCTGAACGCCGGCTATCCGTTGGGCGGCGACCTTTCGCAGGGCGGTTTGATGTCCGAGAACATCTCTGCCGGTCTCAACGAATCGGTGCAGGATGTGGTTTTGCAATGGCAGGGAGATGCGCCGCACTTGAACACCATGCTCTCGCCCAATTTGCAAGAGATGGGCGCGGGCGTCACGCTGGTTGGCAATTACGTTTATTACGTCATCGACTGCGCCGCCCCCACCGGCAGCCGCAAGCCGCAATACACCCCCGTCCCCGGCCAAACGCTGGTCGTGCCGGGGCCGCCGCTGGCGCGCACCGTGATCCCCAACACGCCCAATGCCGACGGCAAGCTCTACCACGTCGTCAAGCCGGGGGAAACGCTGTGGCTGATTGCCATTACCTACGGCGTCAAGGTTGCCGAAATCCGCGACCTGAACTACATGACCGATGCCGATGCGATTTACCCCGGCGAAAAGCTGCTGATCCGCAAAAACGTGATCGTCACGCCCCCGCCTGCCACGCCATCGGACACCCCCGAGGCGCTGGCGACTTTTACGCTCATCGCCGCGCTTGAAGCTCAAATCACTCCCACCTGGACGCAACTGCCCTTGCCGACGCAGGTTGCGCCGACCGACGTCCCGGCGGCAGCCCAGGCTTTGCCCACTTCGAGTCTGGTTGTGTTGGGGGTGATCGTGCTGGCGGCGCTGGCGCTGGCGGGCGTCCTGGCGCGCGCGGGACGACCGGTGCGATAAAAGTTCTGCTTGAATATCATTTGGGTGTGTTTCATTTCAGTTGAAGTCTTCCAGAATGTAGCGTATTGCGCGTTTCGTCCACTCCGCTGTGCTACGGGATTATATAAACCTTCAAAACGGAATACGCAACATGTCATCCCGTAGCGTAGCGGAGTGGACGCAATACGGATTTGTCTCAACTCATTTGCGAAGTAACCGCGCCCTTCGGTTGAAACACACCCAAATAAATTTGTCATAACGCCTCCTTGTGCGGGGGTTTCGCCCAGCGCAGGGTCAGTTCCGCGCCGTGACCGGGCCGGCTCACGACGGTCAACTGCGCCCCCACCGCTTCGGCGCGCTCGCGCATCATGCCCAGGCCGTAATGACCGGCCAGGCTTTTTCCAGGGTCAAAGCCCTGGCCGTCGTCGCGGATGCGCAAGTCGACGAAGGCGCCTTCTTTGTTCAGGTCGATCTCCACCCGGCTGGCTTTGGCGTGTTTGGCAATGTTACTCAACGTTTCCTGGGCGATGCGGTAGAAGGCGATCTGGACCTCGGAGGGTAGCTTGAAATCCCCGATAACGGTCACCGCCACCGGGAGGTTGAGTCGGCCTGAGAGCGCATTCCCCAACAGGCGCAGCAGGTCGCCCAGGCTTGAATCGATCAAGGTCGAGGGGCGCAGTTCGGCCAGCAACGCGCGCATTTCAGCCTGCGCGCCGCGCGTCAGGCGGCGCAAGTCCTCGAGCGATTGCCGCGCCAGGGCCTGGTCGCGGTCCCACCGGCGCGGCAGCACTTCGGCAATCAGCCCGGCGGCAAAAAGCGACTGGTTGATGGCGTCATGCAGGTTGCGCGCCAGACGCTGGCGCTCTTCCAGGACCGCCAGCGCCTGCGCCTGTCCATACAGTTCCGCGTTGATCATGGTAATGGCGGCCTGGTTGGCCACAATCAGGGCCAGGTCTGCGTCGTGGCTTGTAAAATAATCGCGCTCCTCGTGCGCCACGCCCATGCCGCCGATAATGCGGCCTTTTACCGCCAGGGGCACCCACATCCAGGCCTGCATTCCGTCCAACAACATCGCCGCCTGGTTGTCCAACACCGAACGGAAGAACTGCGCCTGCTCGTCAGCGCCCGACACATCCGCAATCCGGATGGGACGGTGTTCGTTGAACAGCCGGTCGAGAATCCCCGGGTCATCCAACAAGATGCGGAAAGGCGCGGAATCTTCGGGCTGCTGCATGCCACGCAAGGCGGTGACCACCAGGGCAGAGTCTTCCAGCACGAAAAGCGCGGCATGGCTGTAGGTGATAATGGTGCGTAATTGATCGAGAATTAGTTCCGGTTTGAGTTCGAGCGTGGATGCCAATGTGTGCGAAACGTCCAGCAAAGTGGACTGCTCGCGCAGCGCATCTTTGGCCTGCCTGAGCGTGAAAATCTGCTCGCCGCCCGTACCCAGGACGATCAGCGCATCCACTTCGCCGTTACGGATGGCGCGCAGAACCTCTTCGGCTTCATCCAGCCGCGCGCGCAGGTCTGCGTTTTCAGCGACAAGTTGCTTTTGCGTTTTGTTTGTAGATTTCATAGGCCATTTCGATTCCTATCAGGTCGGTCGGGTTTCGGAAACCCTATCGGTCTGGTATTAACAACTGAGCGCAAGTCCCGTCACGACTTCTTTTTTTATCCACAGATTTACCCTACGGGCACGATGTCGCAGATGAACGCAGATTTTTTAAATTCTTTTCTTTTTCATCTGCGTCATCTGCGAAATCTGCGGATAACGATTGGAAAGAATTTTTTTGAACACCTATCCATCTATTCCCTCGGCAGCAAATCCAAGCCGATCAGCACGCGCTCGGTGTTGGAGAGATCGCCGATGATTTTGCGCATCGGCTCCGGCAGTTTCCGCACCAGGGTCGGGATGGCAAGTATCTGGTCGCCGCGCGCCAGTTGCGGGTTTTCCAGCAGGTCCACCACCTGGATTTTGTAGCGCCCGGCCAGGTGTTCTTCGCAGATTTTCTTGAGATTGGCAAAAGCCGCGGTCGATTTGGGCGTTTGCCCGGCGACGTACAGGCGCAGCACGTAGTTGACTACTTTTACTTCCATGGCATTGTCTGCCGCATCCTTGCCCCGGCGTTTTTTGGGGATGGCAGGTGTAGCCAGCACAGGCTCGGTTGGTTCTATTGTCATTTTGCAATTCCTTTTTGTTTGTTCGGCACTGCATCCGCTTTGCGACTCAACCCCATGTCGGCGCGTTCCTGCGCCAGTTGCGCGTTTTCCGCTTGTTCCTGACCGACGATTTTCATCGACGCGATTTCCTGCACCGCAAACTCGGCGCGCAAAGCGACGATCTGCGCTTCCAGCGTCGTGCGCTTGCGTTCCAGTTCGATCTGGCGGCGCTCGACTTCCTGGTTGCGCGTCATCAGCGCAGCCTGCTCTTGCGCCTCTTGCACCAGCCGCGCCGAGCCGGTCAACACGCCGCTTGGGCCGACGTACACATCGCGCAGTTCCACGCCGTGATCGGTCAGCAGGAACTCGCGGATCTGGTTGGAGTGCGCCATGCCGCGCGATTTCAGGATGTACATGCCGCGGTTGCGTTCGCCGCCAATCTCGATGTCGCGCAGCAGCAGCCAGGTATCCACCAGGGACGCGACGGCCACCTGGGTTTGTTCGAGCGCGCCGCCGCTCAGGCTTAAACTGGTGAACAGGCTGGTGACCTGGCTGATTTTCAGCAAATCCACCAGGCGCATCACCATGGCTTTGACTTCGGTCTCATTGCCTCCGCTGATGAAACTGGTCAACGGGTCCACGATCACGACCTGCGGTTTGAAGGCCTTGATGGCTTTGTGGATCGTCGTCAGGTGCATTTCGAGGCCCGCAAACGTGGGGCGGTTGGCTTGAAAGTGCAGCAGCCCTTTCTCCACCCACGGTTCCAGGTCGATCCCGATCGAACGCATATTGCGCATGATCTGGCTGGGAGATTCCTCGAAGGCAAAATACAGGGCGCGCTCGCCGCGACGGCAGGCCGCCGCGACAAAATGCGCGGCCAGACTGGTCTTGCCGGTGCCCGCCGTGCCGGAGACCAGCACGCTGCTGCCACGGTAATAGCCTGCGCCGCCCAGCATAGAGTCGAGCCGCGCCACGCCGCTGGGTACTCGCGCTGTGGATGCAATTTGTTGCAAGCCGAGCGACGTAACCGGCAGCACCGAAATGCCGTCTTCGTCGATCAGGAATGGGTACTCGTTTGTCCCGTGCGTCGAGCCGCGGTACTTGACGATACGCAGCCGCCGCGAGGAGACCTGGTCACTAACGCGATGGTCGAGCACGATGACGCAGTCGGAAACGTACTCTTCCAGGCCCTGGCGCGTCAGCGTGGCTTCGCCGCGTTCACCGGTGATGATGGTCGTCACGCCCTTGTCTTTCAGCCAGCGGAACAGGCGGCGCAGTTCCGCGCGCAAAACGATTGGGTTGGGCAAATCGGAGAACAAGCTCTCGATCGTATCCAGCACGACGCGCTTGGCGCCGATGGAGTCAATCGCCAGCGCGAGACGGATGAATAACCCATCCAGGTTGAATTCGCCAGACGCTTCAATTTCGCCATCCCCGTTGTACACAATATCCAGCACAATCTTTTTGCGCGCGATCAGGTCTTTCAAGTCGAAACCGAGCGATGCGACGTTTTTGGTCAGGTCTTTGGCGCTCTCTTCGAAAGCCATAAAGACGCCCGGCTCGTTGAACTGGGTTGCGCCGCGCACCAGGAACTCCATGGCGAGCAGGGTCTTGCCGCAGCCCGCGCCGCCGCAGATCAGCGTTGGGCGGCCTTTTGGCAATCCGCCGTCGGTGATTTCATCCAACCCCTGGATGCCGGTCAGCGACTTGGGCAGTTTCGTTCTTGTTTTGGGGGATTGCGTTTCTGATTTTGCCATTGGGCATTGCTCCTTTTGTTTCTGGGTCTGGCCTTTGGCATGTGCTGGATGCCTTTTGAATGCTTACCGGTTATTTTGGCTCTTCCGTTTCTCCCGAAAAGACATCGGGACGATGTGACGGGATTTATCCACAGATTACGCAGATTTTTTAAAATCTTTAAAAGCTTAAAATCTGCGGCATCTGCGTAATGGTGTCACCACACTTAAGCGTGGTGGGCAATCGGGACACGGAATACACGAGAGAACACGGAAAAAACACCCTTAAAAAACTAGCAGAATCCGTGTAACTC
>JBARBA010000444.1:0-2702 GCA_049792555.1 Anaerolineales bacterium | reverse complement strand
AGATTTTTTAAATCTTTTGCCGTTTCTATCTGTGTCATACCCTACGGGCACGATGTCTGCGTAATCTGTGGATAACGCTCGGAAAGAATTTTTCTGGATAGCTATATCCAACGAATACCGCTTAAGCCTTTCTTCCGGTAATCAGGCGTAATGCGATAATGAAGACTACGGCTCCGCCGAACGCAACCAGGATGGATTCCAGGTTGATGCCCGACAGCGGGTCGCCCATATGGAAGAAAGAGGAAGCAATCCAGCCGCCCAACAATCCGCCAATCACGCCGACGACGATGTCACCGACACATCCGAAACCCTTGCCTTTTACGACCAATCCGGCCAACCAGCCTGCGATCAAACCAACGACGATCCATGAAAGTATTCCCATTGCAATCTCCATTTCTTTTTTTGTGGTGTTTTTTGTCTCTTTAATGTGATTCGTGATTCGTAAGTCGGACACTTGCGCCGAACGCAAGTGCGGTGTTGCCAATCCGACTTACTGAGGGCTTTCGCCCAGACCATAACGCTTGAAGCTACCCACCCGCCGTATCGAATAATTCCTTGAGACGTTGACTGCGCTGCCGGTTGGCTTCATGCTCCGCGACGCGTTTCTGGAATTCATCGGCGTTGATCACAACGATTTTGGGCCGGTTTTGAGCGATGGCATCGTCCCTCAGTTTGATGTCGTCGAAGACTTTCAAGAAGGCCCCAACGCCCCGGTCAACCAGCGTCTGATCGTCCAGTATATCGGCGGGAATCACCGGCGTCTGTGGTTCGGGCGCATCCGGCGTTGGCTTTTTGCCGTAGACGACACGCGCAAAAAGCTGGTCGCCCTCATGGAACGGGTAGTCGATGTGCGTCGGCAATACATCAGTCTGACCGCGCTCCAGGATGAAGGCATAGCGCAAACCGTCGCTGTTGCACGATACGACCTGCACTTGCACTTCATTGGCGAGATCATGCAATAAGCGCGGATCGAAATAGTCGCTGAAGGGGGTGGATGTATGCGTGGCAATGTATTTGTTGTTGAGAATGCCAAACAATACGATCATACCGGTATCCGGGTCTTGTGTCAAACGCCAGCGCTTAAAGCGAGGCAGCAAGCCCCATTTCCGCAGGACGGCGGCGGCCTGCGCCCGGATACGCGGGGCTTTTTGATTGAAATGATGCGGGTCAAACGTCTGGGCGATCATCTTTATCCTTTTCGTCACTGCTGCGCAGTTCGTCTTTGACTTCATCCATCCAGCGGCCCACCTGGTCTTCGGGCTTGGTGAGTTGGGGATGGTGATCGACCACATTCCCATCCAGATAAAGCGCCGAAGCATCCTGGCGATGGTCTACGACTGTAACCTTCGGCGGCGCGGGCAACTTCTCAACGGGGTTTTCGAGAATACGTGGGCCTTGCTGAATCTTCACCCAGCGCCAGAGGCCCCACAAGATCAGGCCCGCCAACAGCACAAGGAAGACCGGCACACACAACATCAGTATAAATGTAATCGATCCCTGTTGTTGCGCTTGGAGCTTGCGGTCCTGGTCGGCGTACCATTGGGATGTGGCAACTGCAGATTGGGTTTGGGTGGCGATGACGTTGGCAATGGCCGTTTGGGTGCCGGCGGCGACCCGGTCTTTGTTTTGTTGATCGAGCAGCGCTTGCGCGTCGCCGGTAGACGCGGCCGCCGTTTGGGTCTGGCGGATAGCGTCCTGGGTCTGCGCGGCGTTCTGCGTGGCTTCGGCAGCGCTCAGGGTGGCCTGGGCATTGGCGCGCACAATCAAGGCGGTGGCCGCCACCTGGGCCGCAATCAAATTGGCGGCGTCCTGGGCCTGGGTCTGGGCTGCGCCCAGGGTGGCGTTGGCTGAATTTAAAGTGGCCTGCGCCTTGGCGCGCATAATCAGAGCGGTGGCCGCCGCCTGGGCATCGTCGTCATTCTTTTGCTGGGTCAGCGCGGCTGCGGCAGTGGCCTGGTCGCAGGCGTCACAGGGCAGGCTTGTTTCGGTGGACATGGACGACAACATCACGGGTGAAGCTTGAATCCCCGGCTGCGCCCCACTCCCTGCGGGGACTGCGCACGCAACCAGGGATAATATTGTCAGTATCACTACGAAAACAACAAGGATGCTCAGTTTGAGAAAGTTCATTGGTTTAGCGGTCCAGTGGGACGAAGATTTGCAGTATGGGGCAAAGTTGTTACTTACTCAGGCTCATGGAACGCGGGTGGCGCTGATTTTACGGATTCTCGCAGATTTTTTAATCTTTATCCGCCCTAATCGGCTTGATCCGCGTAACCCGCGTTCTATTTCTGAGTTGGGTGAGCGAATAAACCTTAAACGATCCCTACCAGCCGCAAAACAACCAGGATGACGGCGATCACGAGCAGGGTGTGGAGCACGTTGCCGGTGCGCGGAAAGCCGGCGTAGACGCTTGGGCCAAAGTAACCGAGCAGCCAGAGCACGAGCAGGATGATGACGATCCAGGTAAGCATGGGTTTTTTTCCTTTTTTTAAGCAGTTTTGTTCCATTCCATCTTACAACAAACGCTCCCCAGCCACATCCTTCGACCGGGGGGTGTTGTTCTCCGCCAGTTGGGGGAGGTCGTCCGAAAAGACCTCCGAGTTCTTTAAGAACTCGCAGGTCTGGTTGACTCGAATGCGCAAATTTCCTGTATACTTGTTCATAGAGAAGAAGCCTATGTCGCATGACCATGCGTATTT
>JBARBA010000443.1:0-4224 GCA_049792555.1 Anaerolineales bacterium | reverse complement strand
CTCAGGGTAAGGGTGGGAAACACCGTCAAAATCGAGTAGTCGGGCGGGGGTTCGAGCGTAGACGAAGGCTCCGGGGATGGCGTGGCAGTGACCGGGGGAAAAGTTGGGATGGCAGTCAAGGCCAGGTAATCGTAGCCGTCACCCGTAACGCTCACGGCCCAGGGAAAATCAACGTTAAGCCAATCGGCCAGGTCTTTGGCATCCTGGTAGTTCGGGTCAAGCGCCAGCGATTGATGCAGTTCAGCCAGGATATGGATAAACTCAGCCATATCCTGCGGGTTGCCAGAAAAATCGGAATCACGATGACCGAAATGCCGCCAGAGCAGGTCGGCAAAGCCATAATGCCACAAGGCGTCTTTGGGCAAAAGCGTGACAGCTTTTTCATAAGCCTGGAGGCTGAGTTGATACATCTCGCGCCCATCCGGGTCATTTGGATAATTCGAATCGGTGCGAGGTCCTTTATTCCCATTATCAGGGAGCGCAATCTCCTTATAAGCCTTGCCCAACTGCCCCCAGGCCTCGCCATCGTTTGGATGTTGGCGCAAATACTCGCTCTCGTCCAGCACTTTTTGCCAGGTGGAGGTCTTGACCAGCATCACGTCGAGATTATCAGCAGAAGTCGGCTCGAAGTCCTCGAAATGCCAGCGGATTTCGTTCCCAACCAGGGTTGGTTTGCTAGTCGTTGGTGTAAGGTAGGGGTCACTCAATACGATGTTCTTTAAATTGGCTGCATAGGGTAGTTTGACAATAATATCGGCGGAGCCAATCGTATCGTTCCAGCCCGCGCCCGTCTCCAGGATGTAGCGCAAGGGGAAATAAGGATCAAGGTTGTAGCCGTTCCTGGCATTCCCGCCGTTGGTGGTGTATTTCACCGTAACAATCACATCCTTGCCCGGCGGAAACGTGACGTTGAAGGCCGCCCAGGGTGTGGGATGATAGGGTACCCCTTGCTCAGGCGTATACGCTACTTCGATACGATGCGTGGCAACGGCTTTGCCATCCACCTGGATGCGAATGTCGGGGATTTCGGGGTACTGCAGAAGGCCATTGTTTTCGTTGTTCCAAAACGTCAGCGGGAAACGCGCTTCCATCTTCTCTTCGACCGAGCCGAGGTTGCGCATCGTAAAGACGGCTTCGGTGGCTGCCTGACCCAGATAGTCGGCGGACGGCTTTGCCAAAACCGTCAGCGTCACCGTTTCGGCGACCATGCGCACCTGCGTAGGCAGCGTACCGGGGACGATGTTCGTCCCCGGCGGCTCCTGCGGCGGAGCCACGTCCGCGCGGGCGGTGATGGGCGTCAGCAGGGATACAAAAAGAGCGAGAATGACGATTCTCGCCCAAAAGGGGAACAACTTGCTTTGCTTCATAAACCGGCCTCCTGCTTTATACACAAGAAGGTGACTGTCACTTGCAGTTCAAGTGACAGTCACCTATCACAAAGACCTCCGAGTTCTTGAAGAACTCGGAGGTCTGCTGCGTCTCATCCTTGCCGCAAAAACGCCTCCATCAACCCATCCAGCCCCCCATCCAGCACGGACTGGGCGTTGCCCACCTCGTACTCGGTGCGATGATCCTTGACCATTTGGTAGGGATGCAGCACATACGAACGGATCTGGCTGCCCCACTCGGCCTTGGTGTAATCACCCTTGAGCACGGCAATCTCCTGCTCCTGTTTGGCCTGCTGGATTTCGAACAAACGCGCCGCCAGCACGCGCAGCGCCGACTCGCGGTTCTGCGACTGCGAGCGCTCGTTCTGGCAGGTCACCACCAGCCCGCTGGGCAGGTGCGTCAAGCGGATGGCAGTGGCATTCTTCTGCACATTCTGCCCGCCCGCGCCCGAAGAGCGATACACGTCGATCTTCACGTCCGCCATATCAATCGGCACTTCGGGGTTATCCAGCGCCACCTGCGGCAAAATTTCGATCAGCGCAAACGACGTATGCCGCCGGTGGGCCGAGTCGAAGGGCGAGAGTCGCACCAGGCGATGCACACCCTTCTCGGAGCGCAAATAACCGTAAGCGTAGCGCCCGTTGATCGCCATCGTCGATGACTTGATGCCGGCTTCCTCGCCTTCGGTCGTATCCAAAATTTCGGTCTCGAAACCGCGCATCTCGGCCCAACGCAGGTACATGCGCTGCAACATCTGCGCCCAGTCCTGCGAATCGGTGCCGCCCGCCCCAGCGTGGATCGCCAAAATGGCGCTATCGGCGTCATACTTGCCCGAAAGCATGGCCGTAAACGAGCGCTTCTCCAACTCGGCCTCGATGGCAGCCGTTTCGACTTCCAGTTCGGCGCGCATGGCGTCGTCGTCCATCTGCGCCAGCTCCAGCGAATCGGCAATGCGCTGCGCAAAAGCGCGCCAGTTTTCCACCTCGTCGCGCAGACCGGCGGCAGCCTTGCTGATCTTTTGCGCCGATTGTGGGTCGTCCCAGAAATCAGGCGCAGCAATTTGTTGATCTAATACAGTGAGTTGAGTTTCCTTTGACGCGTAGTCAAAGACGCACCATTAACTGCTTGGTTAGTTCCCCGGCCTTGCTCAGTCTTTCAATCAGGTCTTGCATGGTTCCTCCATATACGCACTACGCAATACGCAACATTATCATCCCAAAATCCCATCCACAAACGCATCCGGGTCAAAAGGCGTCAGGTCTTCGGGCTTCTCGCCCAACCCGGCATATAAAATTGGCAGCCCCAACTCGCGCTGGATCGCAAACGCCATCCCGCCGCGCGCCGAAGAATCCAGCTTCGCCAAAATCACCCCGGTCACCTTGACCGCTGCGCCAAACGACTTGGCCTGCTGCATGGCGTTCTGCCCGGTGGTCGCATCCAGCACCAGCCAGACGTGGTGCGGCGCGCCATCGAGCGCCTTGCCCACCACGCGATACACCTTCTTTAGCTCTTCCATCAGATTAAAGCGCGTGTGCAAACGCCCGGCGGTATCGATCAGGACAATATCCACGCTGCGGGCGATGCCCGCCTGGACGGCGCTGAACGCCACCGCGCCCGGATCCGCTTCGGGAGCGCCTGCGATCACGTCCACCCCCAGCCTTTCTCCCCAAACCTGGAGCTGGTCCACCGCTGCGGCGCGGAAGGTGTCGGCTGCGCCGAACAGGATGGTCTTCTTCTCAGCCAGGAAGCGCTGACCGAGCTTCGCCGCAGACGTCGTCTTGCCGGAGCCGTTAACGCCCACCAGCAGGACAACGCTCGGTTTAACGGCGAAAACGGTCGCGGGGGGAGTCACCAGCCGCGAGCGCAGTTCCGCCCTGAGAACCGATTGCAAATCCGAAGCGCGCGTCAACCCGTCGCGTTTCACCGCCGCCTTGAGCGCATCCAGCACCGACTGCGTGGTCGCAACCCCCAGGTCCGCCTGGATCAACAGCGTTTCCAGGTCGTCCCAGGTTTCAGCCTTGATCTCAGATGCGCCCAACAGCCCCGCGATGCGGCCAAAAGCCGCCTTGCTGGTGCGCGAAAGCCCATTTTTCCAACGTGAAAAAATATCTGCCATAGCGGCGCGATTATATCAGACCCTAAAGGTTTTAAAAACCTTTAGGGTCTTGAATATGATATACTCGCGTCATATCAGCCGTTCGCAATCTTGAAATTGTGCAACATTTTTCATTCAACCGCATCCAAGTGTTACAAACCCTATTCGCGTCAAAGTAAAAGGATAATTTTATGAGTAACATACCGGTTCATGTAACAGATGCTGCTTTTGAAAAAACCGTCCTGCAATCCACCGTCCCCGTGATTGTAGATTTCTGGGCGCCCTGGTGCGGCCCGTGTAAAATGGTCGCCCCGATTCTGGATAAACTCGCCCGCGAATACGCCGATAAAATTGTTGTGGCAAAAGTCAACACCGATGACAACCCCGAATGGGCTATGAAGTACGGCGTGCAGGGCATTCCGACCATGCTTTTTGTTGCAGATGGTAAAATTATCCATCGCCAGGTAGGCGCAATGCCAGAGCGAATGCTGCGCGAGGCAGTCAGCCAATTCATTGAAGTTGCCGGGCAAAAGAACTAACGTAACAAGCGCTAAAAAGCCCCGCAAGCCGCGGGGCTTTTTTGATGTAATTCCCATTTCACCCTACGAGGAAAATATGAAACGAACACTAATTGTTTTACTCCTGATTACGGCGTTACTGGCGGCCTGCAGCCCCGCCCCCGCCCCCACCCCTACGCCAACAGTGGACATCAACGCCACGATCAGCGCCATGAGCCTGAC
>JBARBA010000442.1:0-4789 GCA_049792555.1 Anaerolineales bacterium | reverse complement strand
ATGTGGACAAGGTCTATGAAAACGCGGCAGGCAAATTCCGCGCCTTGAAAAATATCAACCTGCAACTCAGCGCCGGGCAGTTCATTTCCATTGTGGGCAAGTCCGGCTGTGGAAAATCGACCTTGTTGAACATGGTCACGGGCATCGACCATCCCACCAGCGGCGATGTGATGATCGGCGGCGAACACATTTACCTGATGAGCGAAAGCGACCGCGCCCTGTGGCGCGGCAGGAATATGGGCGTGGTGTTCCAGTTTTTCCAGCTTTTGCCCACGTTGAGCCTGCTCGAAAATACCATGCTCCCGATGGATTTTTGCAACATGTATCCCTTCAACCAGCGCCCGGCGCGGGCGATGGAACTGCTCAGGCTGGTAGGGTTGGAAGACCAGGCGCACAAACTCCCCACCGCCGTCTCCAGCGGACAGCAGCAGTGCGCGGCCATCGCGCGCGCCCTGGCGACCGACCCGTCCATTATTTTGGCCGATGAACCCACCGGCAATCTCGACTCGCGCTCGGCAGAGACGGTTTTGCATCTCTTCGAGCGCCTGGCCCAACAGGGCAAAACCATCCTGATTGTGACGCACGACCCGTCCATCACCCTGCGCACCGACCAGACCATCATTCTCTCGGATGGGGAGATCATTGACCCGATTGTGGCGCGCGCCCTGCCCTACCTGAGCCACCCGCAAATGCTGGCAGCCACGAAACAGGCCGAAAGACGGAAGGCGGCTGCGGGGCATGTGATCCTGAAACAGGGAGAAACCGTCGAGCACTTCTTCATCGTCGTCGACGGTGAAGTCAATGTCATCATGGAAACGAAATTCCACAACGAAGTGAATCTGACGACTTTGGGGCCGGGGCAGTTCTTTGGCGAGATGGAGTTGATGCAGGGCGGGCAAGCGGTGGCGCACGTCCATGCTGCGGAGCAGGGCGCGGAGTTGGCGCTCATCCCCAAGAAGGTGTTTTTTGAGCTGATCGATGGCTCGCCGCTAACGCGCTCGACCATGAGCGCAGCGGCCGAGCGTCATCGGGCCGAACACGAGAAAAGGAAAAACAAGCGATGAGCGCAGAACTGAAACCCGACCTGGTATCCCCGCGCTGGAGCAAGGTCTTTACCGACCTGTGGGAAGATAAAACCCGCACCGGGCTGGTGGTGGCTTCGATTGCCGCGGGGGTATTTGCCATCGGCATGATCATCACCTCCTTTACCATCATGAGCGAGGACGTGAACCGCAGTTACGCCGCGGTCAACCCGCTCAACATCGAAGTCCAGACAGACCCGTTTGACCAGGACCTGGTGTCGTCCATCCAAGCAGTGCCCGGTGTGAAAGATGTGGAAGGACGCTACGTCCTCGGCGTTCGGGCGCGACGCGGCGCGGAAGATTGGATCAACATGACGCTGATGGGGATGGATGACTTCAAGGGCCGCATCAATCTCCGCGCAACGGTGGAAGGTGTGGGCGTGGCCGGGAGAAACGAAGCGGTCATCAGCCAGGATGTATTACACATCAGCGGTCTGCACACGGGCGACGCGCTCGAGGTCGAATTGCCGGATGGCTCGAACCACTTCCTGACCGTCGCCGGGCTGGCGGCTGACCAAACCACCTCCAAGCCTGACCCGGCTGCGCACAACCTGATGTTTGTCACCGACCAGACCCTGCGCTCCATGGGGTTGGATGGCACATTTAACCGGCTTTATATTACCGTGAAGAACGGCGGCGACAGCCAATTCATCGCCGGCGTGGCCGCCCGTGTTCAAGATAAAGTGAAGGACAGTGACCGGACGGTGTACCGCGTGGACGAGCACCTTTCCAGCGAACACCCGATGACCGCCATCACCCTGATTATTATTGGCGTGCTGGCGGTGCTGGGCGGGCTGATCACCATTTTGAGCACTTCCCTGATCGTCAACACGCTCAACGCCCTGCTTGCCCAGCAGTTGCGTCAGATCGGCGTGATGAAACTGATCGGCGCGCGCAGCCGCCAAATTGTGGGGATGTACCTGGTTTTGGTCATCTCGTATGGCGTCATTGCGCTGGTGATCGCCGTCCCACTCGGCGCACTGGGGGGCTATGGATTGGCCTGGTTCATGGCTTACCTGCTGGGCGCGGTGCTTCAGGGCTTTCGCTTTGTGCCTGTGGCAGTCCTCGCCCAAACGCTGATTGCCATCCTGATCCCGCTGGGCGCGGGTTTTGTCCCGGTCAACAATGGCGCGAAAACCAGCGTGCTGGAAGCCATCAGCAACTATCGCCCCGGCAGCGACCCTGCCGTCGACACCCAAAACCGTTTTTCACGCTGGATGAGCAGGGTCTCCCGCCCCATCCTGCTCTCGTTTCGAAATACATTCCGCAAGCGGGGGCGGTTGCTCCTGACCATTTTCACGCTGACCATTGCCGGGGCCGTTTTCATCGCTGTTTTCAATGTGCGCGACTCGTTGACCGCCGTGGTGGAAAACCTCCTTCAACACTACATGGGCGATGTCACCGTCAACTTCAACCAGCCCTACCGCGTGGACAAGATTCGGCTCAACCTGCTCCAGGTTCCCGGCGTGGAAGGCGTGGAAGGTTGGTCGGGCGCATCGGGTGAAATTTGGGATGAGCATGACAACCGCGTCAGCTATCTCTCCATCGTCGCCCCGCCGCAAGACTCCAAACTACTCAACCTGAAATTGGTCGCAGGCCGCTGGCTGCTGCCGGGTGAGAAGCAGGCTATGGTGGTCTCCGACAGCCTTTACCTGCTTTACCCCAACTTGAAACCCGGCGACCAACTCATCGTCAAACTCCCCGGTCAGCGCAAAGAAGCCTGGACGGTGGTGGGCGTCTTTCCCTTTTTGGCGATGTTTGGCGACCCAATGGCGTATGCCAATTTTGAATTTATCTCCGCACAAGATCACCTCTTCAAGCAGGCGACTACGTACCGCATCATCACCCGTTTGCACGACCCCGAATCCAACCTGGAACTTACCCGGAGCATTGACGCCCATCTCACCCGGCAAAATTTCGCCGTGCAAAGTGTGGAATCCGGCTCCGCCCTGCGCCAAAAAGCGACCATCGCGATTAACACGGTGATCGTTTTCCTGCTCATTATGGCCGTCCTGACCGCGTTTGTGGGCAGTATGGGCTTGACCGGCGCGATGAGCATCAACGTGCTCGAACGCACCCGCGAAATCGGCGTGATGCGCACCATCGGCGCGGTGGACGCGGTCATCATGCAATCCGTCATCATCGAAGGGCTGGTCATCGGCCTGATTACCTGGGTGCTGGCGATTGGCGTATCTTTCCCCATCGGTTACAGCTTGTTGGCAATTATCAGCAAAGCCCTGGGCACGCCCATGGACCTGACCTTCACCCCGCTCGGCATTTTGCTCTGGCTGGGCGTCGTCATCCTCCTTTCGATCTTCGCCAGCATCATTCCTGCGAGGAATGCGGCCAGGCTGACGATTAATGAAGTGCTGGCGTATGAATAATCGGTTGTTGGGCGCTGGTCTCCCGACCAGCGCCCAACCCGTATGTCGGGATTACTCCCGACATACGGGTTCGGGTGGGTCACCCCGTAGTCATCGGGACAGGCAAGAGATTCCCAAAGAGCCAATGATTTTCTTTTCTTGGCGATGGTATCAATCGTGGTATTATTTCGTCATTGAGCGCTTGGAGGAGCAGGCAAATGTTGAAGACTGATTCCTATACCTATCATGTCGCCTGGTCCGAAGAAGACGGCGAGTATCTTGGCCTGTGCGCCGAATTCCCCAGCCTGAGTTGGCTGGCGGCTGACCCCAAAGCGGCGCTCCAGGGCATCCGTCAGGCGGTTGCCGATGTCCTGGCAGACTTGCCAGCGACAAATTGAGCAGCGCCCGCTCGTAGCGATTTCGAATATCGGATCATCCAAAAAAAACGCGCCGAACGGCGCGTTTTTTTGTGACAATCCGTGCCTTTACCACACGGCTATTTTGCCCAATCGCTCAACCAGCGCACCTGACCGGGCCAATCATCCCCGTCCGTCTCGCATAACAGCCGATTGAGCGCCTTGAGCAGTTCGGGCATGGGACGCTGCGGGGAGAGAATAATGCCGCCGTGACGCGGGTAGCGTTTTGCCAGCGGAATGAAATCACGTATGTTGAAAGTGAAAATACAGCGTCCCTGCCCCGTCGCGCCCAGCAATTGCTGCTCGTCGCGGGCGTCGAGGGGCATCCACGCATTGGGCGTGCGGGTCACGTCGTGGCCGCGCTCAAGCAAGGCGCGGTACAACGACACTTTGGACGTGTCGGCGTCCAGGTGCAGGCGCGCTTTAGTCACGGCTCGCTTCCGGCGGCTGCTCGGCGCGGATATTGGCGTCGATTTCGGGGCGGTGCGCCTCGTAAAAAGCCAGCGCCTCGCGCACACGCTCCACGTCCAACTCGTACTCGGCGGCAATCTCTTTGACCGTCAAGCCTTGCTGCGTATCCACCGCCAGCGTTTGCACCCGCAGGCCGCTGCCGCGCAGCACCGGCGTCACCCAACCGGACGCGCCGCGCCGGTAGGTGATGCCCGGAAACTTGGGATCGTCCAACTGCTGGCGCAGGGCCGCCACCTTCTCAGAGACCGACCACATGATAAACTGGTTCAGCGAAATTCCCTGGCGCGAGGCCAATTCCTCGGCTTCGCGTTTCAGGTCGAACGGCAAATTCAGGGCATAGCGTGTCATGGTCTGCGCTCCTTTTGCCGGGATTGTATCATATAGCACATCGCATGCGACGTTAAGGATGGGCGATTGGGGATGGTGTTTGTCCGGCGCTGCTCTCGTTGGGGGCGGG
>JBARBA010000441.1:0-4745 GCA_049792555.1 Anaerolineales bacterium | reverse complement strand
TCGTAGCCCAGGGCCGCCAGTTCCGCGTCCACGCCGGTGAGCGCGGCGCGGGCTTCGGCGGCGTAAGATTCACTTTCGAGCAGCGCCCCTACGTCGGCCAGGCGCGGCGCGCCGTTGGCCTGCCATTCGGCGGCGGATTTTTGCAGCCCGTCCAGCCGTTCGGCCAGCGAGGAGACCTGCCCGGCGTAGCGCAAGCGCTCGGCCTCGGCATGGATCAGCGCCTTGGCGCGAAATTCAAACGTTGCAATTTGTGTGCCCAGTTCGGCAAAAGCCGACTTGTTGGCCCGCCAGCGGTCGCCCATTTCGACGCCCTGACGGTTAAGCTGCTCCAGCGTGGCCTGGCGATGTTCGGCGTTGAGCGTCTGCCCGCACAACGGGCAGGCCGCGCCCGTGGCCGATCCCAGTTGGACGAGGCGCTGCTTGATCTCGTCCATGTCGACCTTAAGGCGCTCATTTTCGCCGCGCAGTTCGGTTTGCCGCTCGCGCGCAACCTGCACCTGTTCCTGGAGCGCATTGCGTTCGGCCAGCCGGGTTTCACACTCGGCCAGACCAGCCTCAGCAAGCTCGATTTCGGATTTTAGATGGACAATGGCCGGTTGCTGCCCACTGATGACTGAAAACTGATTACCGAGCAACTGCCTTTCCTGTTCCAGCCGCGCTTTCTCGGCGTTGATCGCGTCCAGCCAGGGCTGGCGGCGCTTCTCAAAGGCGTGGAAACGCGCTTCGGCGGCCTGCCACTTTTCGAGGTCGGCGCGGGCCAGGTTCCAGGCCCGGTAGGCGGTTTCCACGTCGGCGGCGCGGCGGACGAGATCGGCCTGGGCCGCGCCTTCGGCTTCTCGCGCGGCGAGACGGGCTAACCGCGTGGACTGGTTCTGGCGGGAACGGGCCAGGGCCGCAGACAGCGCATCCGCCAGCTTGCGCTGTTCGGCCAACGCGACAGACATCCTGTTGATATTCTCCAGCGCGGCTTCCTGGGTTTTGCGCGCGGCGGTCAGCACGCCCAACTGCGCTTCCATCTCGCCCAGCCGCTCGCGGCGCGCGGGTTCTTCGGCCAGCTCGGTGTTGATCTCGGCCAGGCGGCCCTGCGCCAGATCGAGTTCGCGCTCGATGGCTTTGCGGCGTTCGGCGGTACGTTCGCGGTAAATTTCCCAGGTTTCAAGGCCCAGGATGCTGGCTAAAATGCGCTTGCGGTCGGCAGGGCGCTGTTGGGTGAACTGGTCGGCCTTGCCTTGCAGGAAGAAGGATGCGTTGACGAAGGTCTCGTAATCGAGGCGCAGGATGCTTTCGATGCGCGCCTGGGTTTCGCGCAGGGTGTGCTCGGTGAGCGGTCTCCACTGACCGTTGACCGTAGACGGTGGACCGTTTTTACCGTCCACCGTCCTCGGTCCACCGTCTAATATCTGGAATTCCAGCAAACTGCTTTTGCCGCGCGGCAGGATGCGCTGGACGCGATAGAAATTGGCTTCGTAGGCGAAGGTCAGGGTCACTTCGGCGGCGTCCGCGGCGGTATGGACCAAGGTCTCGTCGCGCGTGCGCGCCTGGCCGAAGAGCGCCCAGGTGATCGCATCCAGCAGCGACGATTTGCCCGCGCCGTTGGCCCCGGAGATGCAGGCCAGCTCGAAGGTCGTAAAATCCAGTTCGACGGGGTCGCGGTACGAGAGGAAGCCGGAAAGTTTGAGTCGGATGGGGATCATGGGAGTATTTTACACTAGACACCCAGGCCTGACGGGTGGGATTGGAGTTGGGCTATAATATTTCACACCAAACACATTACCTTTAACAAGTCGAATGTCTCCCTACAATCGTCTCGTCGTCATCGGCACCACCGGCTCAGGCAAGTCAACCCTCGCGCAACAACTCGCGGATAAATTCGGCTACGACTTCATCGAACTCGACGATCTGTACTGGGAACCCAACTTTCAACCAGCGCCGCTCGACGTTTTCCGCGCGCGCGTCGAAAAGGCGATTCAGGCCGAATGCTGGGCGGTCGCGGGAAATTACCACGTTGCGCGCGACCTGATCTGGCCCAGGGCGGAGGCCGTGGTCTGGCTGGATTATTCTCTTCCGCTGATCTTCAGTCGCTTATGGAAGCGCTCATGGCAAAGATGGCGGTCCCAGGAAGAGATTTGCAATGGCAACCGCGAGAACATCTGGATACACTTTAAATTGTGGTCACCAGAATCACTCTTCCACTGGCTGTTAAAGACCTACTGGAAGAGAAAACGGGAATATCCAGTGTTGTTGCAATTGCCGGAATACCGGCGCCTGGAAGTAATTCACCTCAAGAATCAAAACGAAACAAACGAATGGCTGGAACGACTTTAGAAAATTGCCCGTGAGCGCCGAAATGGGGCAGAACGCCTCCGCAATGACATTAATATGGTGATGGGTCATGTCTGTTGTAAAATTAATTCAACTTACAGATTTGTTAAAACCAAAATTTGTGACCAAAGACCTACTTGTCAGATGTTTTTCAGGGATGTACACTGAAAATATGGTTTGCGGCGGGAACGATTGGGCCATTGCTGGCAACAGAGTATTTACCTTACCGGTTTTTTAATCCCACCTCGCTCTACCTGCGAACGCAGATACAGAATCGTGTTTTGTTATTTCTGCGGCGCTCTGTCATTCGGTTGAGTCTGGTTTCATCCTGTCGGTCAAAGCGGGCCAATTTCGGGATGAACCGGTAAAACAACAAAACGGGTCAAATCCTCGCAAGCAGAGGATCTTATATCCAAGAACCATTTCAAGGAGAATGCCGCAAAAAAATTCAAGAAAAACGAGAAAGCCCCAAGTAATCAAGTTGTATACAATTTGCCGGGATTGGAGCGGATGCGCAGCGGGGCTGCGCAAGGCTTACCGCGACCATCCAGGCAGCATGTCTCAACCCTAATCAATTTTTCAAACCTGGAGGAAGTTATGAAGCACCAAAAGCAGTGGGACCTTGCTCCCAAACTCGTCATTCTGGTGGGACTCTGTATTCTGGTCGCGATGCTCGCTCAAACAGCCATCGTTGCCCACGCCGGTCAGGCTGTGGGTGCTCCGCCGCCGCCGAACTCTCCCTATTTCACTTCGACCACCACAACGCTTGCGAATGGACTAAGCGTTGATAAATATAGCATCAATGGCCCATCGAAGCGCCCGGCTGCATTTGCGGCTGAAGGCGCCGCCGCCATCCTGCCCGCGACGGCCAAGACCCTCACCGTCCCCGCCTTTGACTGGGTTTTTGGGTGTTCTTCGGTCTCTGCTTCGATGATCGCCGGCTATTACGACCGCAACGGGTACCCCAATATCTACACCGGACCTGGCAACGGCGGCGTAATACCGTTGGACAACAGCACCGTTTGGGGCACCTGGTCGGATGGCGTCGACACGTATCCCGATAACCCGTTAATCGCCTCCCATAATGGGGTGGATGGCCGGACGATAAACGGCTCCATCGACGATTATTGGATTGAATATGGCAGCAGCGCTCCTGACCCCTATATCACCGGCAGTTGGACCCAGCACACCTGGGGCACCTCGATTGGCGACTACATGAAGACCAGCCAATCGGCCTACGGCAATACGGACGGATCAACAAACTTCTACACGTGGACCACTTCGGCAGCCCAGTTAACCTGCGCAGACATGGTATCGAATTCGATAGACACACTGGATGGCACCTACGGCAGGAAACTCTTCTACCAAGCCAGGGGCTACACCGTAACAGACTGCTTCAACCAAAAGACCGATGATAATGGCGGAGGCTTTACATTTGCCCTTTACAAAGCGCAAATTGACGCCGGGCACCCGGTGTTGCTGAACCTTGCAGGCCATTCCATCGTCGGCGTTGGCTATGACGATGCCGCGAACACGGTCTATGTCCACGATACATGGGACCACGTTAATCACAGCATGACCTGGGGTGGAAGTTATGCGGGCATGCAACTTCTGTCCGTCAGCGTTGTCAACCTTAAGTCTTTGTCTGTTGTGCCTACGCCCCAACTCCCGACCGGCACAATTACAACCCTCCTTCCGACCTATCAATGGACCAAAGTGGCCGGAGCAACACAGTATCGCTACCAACTGTATAAAGGCACAGCGCTCGTCTACACCAAGGTCGTCACGTCCGCTGCTTGCGCCACCGCCTGCACAAACAAGCCCACCACAGCATTGACCTACGCCGCATACAAGTGGCATGTCCAGGCTCTGGTAGGCGGAGTGTGGGGAACCTACAGCGCCTATAAGACTTTCACCGTAGCGAAAGCCAGCGCCAAGCCCAAAGCCGGCTTGTGGGGCAATGGCAGTTGGAACTCGTTTTATGTGACCGCCAACCAGGCCAGTGTCAGCAAGTTCGCTATCGTTATCAGCGTGTCTGGATGTGGCACCTATAAGATCAGCCGAACTGTGTTGTCGTCCATCGTGAGCAATAAATTCTCGTTCACCGGTTCCTTCTATGCCACCGGCACTTTCACCACGACATTAGCTGCTCACGGCACAACCGGGTTGAGTAGCTTCCCCATCTCCGGTTGCGGTAATGTCTCTACTGGTGGAGCCGTCGCTTGGTCATCCACCTGGAGGAGCGCCGCTCAGCCAACCGTAGCTACACTGGACACTGCGCCGGTAATTATCGAGCCGGCGCTGCCGGGCACCGACGCCATTACCGTCGAACAGATCGAGCCGTAACCAACCTCACGCAGGTTTTACGCCTGCCAGGTAATGACCGGGGGGCCTATATTTCCGAATAAAAAAGACGCCCTCTC
>JBARBA010000440.1:0-3555 GCA_049792555.1 Anaerolineales bacterium | reverse complement strand
GAGCATGGCCATGGACGTTGCCAACTCATCGGTGCCGATCAGTTCCGGCACGTTACAAATCAGCGTCAATGTGACCATCACCTACGAGATCAAGTAAACCGGCAACAAGCATGTGAGACCAGGGAGCAGAGAAATCTGCTCCCTGGTTTTTGATTCCGCGCGCGCGTGTATAATCATCGGGGAAAGGTGACAGTCACTTGAACTGCAAGTGACTGTCACCTTTGAGAAAAAATCAGGAGAGACACAATGCTCAAAGTCGGTTACATCGGTCTGGGGTTGATGGGCAAGTCGATTGCCCACAATATTCTCAAAGCGGGCTTCCCGCTGGTGGTACACAACCGTTCGCGCGCGGCGGTGGCTGAGTTGGTGGCCGAAGGCGCGCAAGCAGCTTTCAGCCCGGCGGAAGCAGCGGGACAAGTGGATGTGGTTTTTACCAATCTGCCGGATACGCCCGATGTGGAAAGCGTTGTGCTCGGCGAGGGCGGAATCCTGTCTGCTGCGCACCCGGGGCTGGTCTACGTGGACAATTCGACGATCAAACCCGCAGCGGCCCGCGCGATGGCCGCCCGCCTGGCCGAAAGAGATGTCTTTGCGCTGGATGCGCCCGTCTCCGGCGGGGACGTGGGCGCCCGTAACGCCACACTGGCGATCATGGTTGGCGGCGACCCGGCAGCGCTCGAAAAGGCGATGCCCGTTTTGCTGGCGATGGGCAAAACCGTCACCCACGTCGGCGGCCCCGGCGCGGGACAGGTGGCCAAAGCCGCCAACCAGATCATGGTCGCGGCGCAGATGACAGCCATGGCCGAACTGCTGGTCTTCTCGCAAAAGGCCGGGGTAGACCCGCAGAAGGTGGTCGAAGCCATCAAAGGCGGCGCAGCCCAGTGCTGGACGCTGGACGTGAAGCCGCCGCGTCTCTTTGCGGGCAACCGCGCGCCGGGTTTTAAAGCAAGGATGCAGGCCAAAGACCTGAACATTGTGCTCGAAACCGCCCGCGAATATGGCATCCCGCTACCGGCCACAGCCGAAAATGCGCAGTTGTTTAGCGCCATGTTGCAAATGGGCATGGGCGAACTGGATAATTCGGCGGTGTTGGGGGTGCTGGAAGCGTTGGCGGGGATTAAGTTGAAAGCCGAAGGCTGAAAACATGAAGCGTTTTTGGCAGTACGTCCGGGATTATGGGTTGATTGCCGTAGGGATGCTAATCCAGGCGGTTGGACTGCGGCTGTTCCTCGTCCCGGCGCAACTGGCCAGCGGCGGCGTCAGCGGTATTTCGCAGCTCATCAACCACTTTACAGGTTGGCCGATTGGCCTGATGGTGCTGGTCGGAAATCTTCCCCTGTTTGTGCTGGGATGGCGTTACCTGGGCGGCCGTCGTTTTGCCCTGCGGACGGCTTTTGCCGTGATCGTTTATTCGTTCCTGTTGGAGGCCGTGCTGTGGCTGCCGTTCTTTCCGCGCAACGGCCTGACCGACGATATTGTGTTGAATGCGCTTTACGGCGCGGTATTGGGCGGCATCGGTATCGGCCTGGTCTATCGCGGGCAGGCCACCAGCGGCGGCAGTGACATCCTGGCGCGCATCCTCAACCGCTGGCGCGGCATCCCGATGACGCAGTCTTACTTGATGACAGATGCGCTCATCATTCTCTCCGCCGGGTTGATCTTTGGCTGGACGAAAGCGCTGTACGCGCTCATCAGTCTGTACGTTAGCGGCCTGGTTGTAGATGCCACCATGGAAGGCGCGGGCATCGTGCGCATGGCCTGGATCATTACATCCGAACCGGCGGTCGTTGCGCAGAAAATATTGGTCGAGATGGGACGCGGCGTTACGGTCTTGAACGGCACCGGGGCCTATACCGGCACAGAGCGATCTGTGCTGTATTGTGTTGTCACCCGTTCGGAGATGCAGCAATTGAAGGCCATTGTCCACGAAATAGACCCCAAAGCGTTCATGGTGGTCGGCGCGGCACAAGAGGCGTTGGGGGAAGGCTTTCAGCCGTTTAAAAAGCCGTAGGGGCGCGGCGGGTTTCGGTACGCACAAAACGCTACACTTCGACACGCTCAGTGCATCGCTCAACCACCCACCGCGCCCCTACAGGCAAAATCATTTCTTCTTTGGCTTCTTTTTCTGGTCGATCTTATACCCAAAGCGCCGCAGCGCCGATTCGTCGTCGCGCCAGTCTTTTTCGACTTTGACGCGCAACTCGAGGAAGACCTTGCGCCCGCTCATGGCTTCAATTTCGCTGCGGGCGGCCATGCCGATCTTTTTGAGCATCAGCCCGCCTTCGCCGATCACGATTCCCTTTTGCGATTCGCGCTCGACGAAGAGCGTGGCCGTAATGCGCGCGCCCGCCTCGCCGCGCTCGATGAACTCATCGATGCGCACGTTGACGCCGTGCGGCACTTCGTTGCGCAGGTGTACCAGGCACGCGGCGCGGATCAATTCGGCGGCGATTTCGCGCTCGTAGAAGTCGGTGGTCTGCCCGGCGTCGAACTCGGCTTCGCGCACGGGCATCTTCGCCACCAATGCGTCTAAAAGCGCGTCGCGCCCCTCGCCGCGCGTGGCGGACAGGGTGCAGAATTCGGCCCCGGTAACGAGATCGGCAAAAGCGACGCTGATAACGGGAAGCTCCTCAGCGGAGACCAGGTCAATTTTATTGAGAGCCAGGATAAGGGGCGCGCGATGCCGCATTTGCGCCAGCAACGCGGCGATGCGTTTGTCCTCGTCGGTCAGCCCTTCGGCGGCGTCCACCATCCAGAGAATCACGTCCACGCCCGATATGGCTTCTTCGGCTTCCTGGTTGAGAAATTCGCCCAGGCGGTTGTGCGGTGTATGCAGGCCGGGCGTATCGAGAAAGACGATTTGGTAACTTTCAGTGGTCAGGATGCCCAATTGGCGGCGGCGCGTGGTCTGCGCCTTGGGCGAGACGGCGGCAATTTTCTGCCCGACGAAAGCGTTGACCAGCGTGGATTTGCCCACGTTGGGGTGTCCGATGACAGCGACAAAACCAGAGTGAAATTCGGTCATTTTTGGGGGATTCCAATCTTGCATGAGATGATCAGGACGGCGCCGGCCGGTAACTGCCAGGTCAGATTCTCGCGTGGAACACCGCGCCGGGAATCACGCCGCCGAGTGGAAATAGATAAGCGCAAGTGTAGCACGGGTCGGGCCAATTTCGTAGACGAGATCAAGCTACAAATTGTGGGAGATGCGTACAACCTGAGCACCGCCGCCCTGCCGGGCGCAGCCTGCCAGTACCACGTCAGTTTCATCGTCACAGAAAAGAGCCACCCCCGCAACCAGCCGCAGGTCTATGAAAATTCGGAATGCCTCGTTTGTGACGCGCGAAGAAACGCCTGCAAGTAGTGATTGGCGGGCAATTACGCTCTATGGCCCAAATTTGTCCGGTAGAGAACGGGGAATATCCAGGTTGGCTCATGTGTAGACTCTGTGCAACAAAGGCAAGCCCTTTTTAACGCGAATTACGCCAATAGGGCGAATGGCGCAAATTTTTCGCGTAATTCGCCTTATTCGGGAAATTCGCGTTAAGATTTTTG
>JBARBA010000439.1:0-4681 GCA_049792555.1 Anaerolineales bacterium | reverse complement strand
GTCCTGTTCCGAAGCGCTCGTGCCCGGGCCGGAAACCAGCGCGGATAATGGGCCAGGCACAAAGCTGAAATCATCCTGCGCCACAGGTTTCTTCGGCGCGACGGGCGGTGGCGGCGGTGGTTGGACGGGCGCAACAGGTTCGGGTGAGGCTGTTTGAGGCCCGCCGAGATTTTTCAGCCAATCCAGGTCATCTGTCGGGGTTGCAGCGGGTTGCGCAGCGGGCGTAGCAGAAACTGGTGCAGCAGGTTCGGGGGAGGCTGCTTGAGGCCCGCCGAGGTTTTTCAGCCAATCCAGGTCATCTGCCGGGGTTGCGGCGAGTTGCGCAGCGGGCGCGGCAGAAACCGGCGCAGCAGGCTCAGGGGAGGCTGCTTGAGGTCCGCCGAGATTTTTCAGCCAATCCAGGTCGTCTGCCGGGGTTGCAGCGGGTTGCGAAGCGGGCGCGGCAGGTTCAGGTGAGGTTGTAGCTTGGGGCATGCCAAGATTTTTCAGCCAATCCATGTCATCTGCCGGGGCCGCAGTGGGTTGGGCGGATGGAGGTGGAGTAGCTGGCTGGGATGAACGATTGAGGGCATCCAACCAGTCCAAACCTTCGTCTGCGGCGACTCCCGTCGCCCCGGCGGCGGCTGCCGTACCCAAATTTTTCATCCAATCTGGCTGGTCGTCTGCGGCAGTTTCGGACTGGAATTCGGCGCGAGGTTGGTCCATGGGAGAACCGCCCATGTCTTTCAACCAGTCCGGCTGGTCGCCTGATGAAGCAGGCGCAGCCGCTTGGGATGTTTGGCCGCCACCCGATATGGGGCCGCCAAGCCCTGAAAGCCAGTCCAGGTCTTCAGGTTCAAGGTTTTGTTCGGTGGCAGGCTTACTCTGTTCCGCCGGCGCAGCAGATGAGCCGGGAGGCGCCATGGCTTTGAGCCAATCGGGGATTTCTGCGGCAGCCAGACCGGAAGGCGCGGCAGCGGCAGGTTCTTCGGCGCCGAAATCCACATGGCCTTCCTGGAATTCGCCCGTCGAAGGTCCCCACCCGGACGAACGCAAGAAATCGGGGATGGGTTCACCGGGTTGCGCCGAGGAACCGGCGAAAGAGTCTTGCGGGGCAGAGTCCGGGTCCCATTCCAGCCGCTCCAGGATGACCGAATTATCGGGGACGGCGTCGACATCAAAAATGGAACCGGTTACCAGCGCCGCATAGGGATCAAGCGCCTGAACCCGCTTTTTATAGGTATCCAGGCTTTGCGACAGCGTGGTGCCCGGCAAAACTTCGACGAGGATGCGGTTGGCCTCCAGGCAATAGGGGTATTCCTTGAGCAGTTCGATACAAATTTCGGTGGCTTCCACTTTTTGCCCGGCGCGATAAAGGGCGCGCGCCATCAGGACTTTCATGTCAACGCGCGTTGAATCTTCGGCGAGCACGGATTTAATTTCGGCGATGGCCTGTTGATATTGGCCGCCTTTGGTATACATATACGCCAACGCGCCGCGCGTCAGGCGGATTTTGGGCGGCTCAAGGCCATCGCGGCGGCCATACAGACGGCGAAGCTCGCCCTGCACGGCTGCGTTGGATGGGTTGACTTCGAAGGCGCGCTCCATGTGCCAGATGGCGCCATCCAGGTCTTTCTGCTCATCGCGGACAAGGCTCATCCCAAGCTGGGAAACAAAATCGTCCGGCACGGTCATCAAGACGCGCTGAAAAATATCGGCAGCATCGGGATGACGGCGGGCTTCAAGGTAGGCCTTGCCAAGCAAACGGTACGTTTCGAGATGCTTGGGGTAGAGCTTCAGGATGTGCTGGCAATGCGCAATTGCTTCTTCAATGTGTCCCTGGTCGACCAGGGTTTCGATTTCACGGTTATAGACGCGCAGGGCAACTTTACTCATGGAAGACACTCCAAATGATGGGATGCACCAATCTTAAAAGTGATTGAGCACGATAAAACACTACGAATAGCGAAATAATCAGATATTTCTAATTATAGAACAAAGTAGCGTAGAAACGGGCAAATTGCTGGTAAAGGTTATTGAAATTCGGAACGTGTATTCTATTTTATCTTAAGTAAGGCTTAAAACGTAATTGAAATTTGCGCTTTACGATTTCACCAGTTTTGGCCCATCGGGGGTATCTTGCAACGTCCAGCCGAGGGCGGCAATCTGGCGACGGTATTCATCGGCGGCGGCCCAGTCTTTGCGTTCGCGGGCAGACTGGCGCTCGGCGGCCAGGCGCAGGGCCTCAGCCGGGGGAAGGTCGTCGATAATGGGAGCAGGCGGCGGGGCGCTGCGAACGAGTTCCCAAACAGACGGGGGAATGCCGGCAGCCGCATCCGCCAGAGATAACGGGCCAAGCTCGCGGAGCGGGAAAGTTGTCCCGGATGGGAAGATTTTGGGGTCGCACTCGCGCATGAGCGATACCGAACTGACGCCGACCACCTGGATTTGGTCCTTTTCGAAGTCCATGATGATGCCGGTGTGTTCGTCGAGGCCGACGGTGGTGTGGCCTGCGGGAAGCAGGTTGCACCACTGGGTGAAGCGCTCCATGCCGATAAAGCAGCGGCTGGTGTCGACGTCTGCTCCGCCGTCGGTGTTGTTCCAGTGGGGGACGAAGGAGAGCGGGGTGGCGAAGTCGGCGAAAAAGTCGAGGCCGGGGACGGCGTGGACGTCCATGCCGACTTTGAAGATTTCGTAGACGGGCAGGCCAACCGCGCCGACGGCGACGGTGGCGGCGCTGGCAAAAACGAGGGCCGCGCCCAGGCGTTGGCGGGCGCGGACGATGTTCCAGGCCAGGCTGCCGCTGAGTTGGCGGATGGCGTAGGTGGGGCTGCCCGGCCCCATGAAGATCAGGTTGGCGTGCAGCAATGGGGCGCAGGTTTCGGGGTCGTCGGGGCTGAAGGCGCTGCCTTTTTTGCGGGCGGGGATAACGTCGATTTGGGGGTTGAAGTTTTGCAGGCGGGTTTTGAGGAAGTCGCCCACGCGGCCGGCGACTTGCGACGAGTTAAGCTCGAAACCGGCGGGGGTTTCGAGCAGGGCGATGCGCAGGGGCGCGTCGATTTGTTTGGCGATCTGTTCGAAGATGCGACCGCCGGCGAGGGATGTTTCGCCGGAACCGAGGAATGCGATGCTGCCGAGTGACATGACGACCTCCTGAAGTTAACGGTAGACAAGGAGAGAAAGGTTACGGTGCGAGAGATTTTAACATCTGGACGGTGGCGGCTGCAATCTGAAGCCACTGGTCTTCGGGTGAGATCGTGGCGGGGTTGTCGCCGGGTTGCGGGCCATAGGAGCCAAATTGGCCGTGATTGCCGCCAGCAATCTGCACGTAGACGGTATCGCCGGGCAGGAGTTTGACGGATGCTTCTATTTTGGAGGGTGTGCTTAAGCCGTCTTCTGAGCCAGAGATCGAAACGGCTTTTATATGGACGTTGCGCAGTTTATCGTCGGCAGGGTAGGAAGCCCAGAAAGCGATGCCCTCGACTTTGCCGGGGTTGGTTGAGACAAATTGCGCGGCGGCCACGCCGCCGAGCGAGTGCCCGCCCACAGCCCAATGTTTTATTTGGGGATACGCAGTAAAGACAGGCAGGGCAGCATTTGGGGAGAAAAGGGCCAGATTGAGCGGTACCTTTAAGAGCACAACAAAATAGCCTTGTGCAGCGATCTTGCGCAAAACAGGAGCGTAAGAGCGGTAATCGACGCGACCGCCGGGATAAAAGATAAACCCAATGGTGGGTGAAGGATTTGCAGGCTGGAAGGTGATCCAATCGTTGGCCGTGACCTTTACCTGCGCATCGGACTCCAGCGCGGCGAGGGCTTCGGGCGATGGCCCAAGTGGCGTCTCGGCCCAGGCGACAAACCCGGCAGCCGCCAATACAATGAATGCGAGAACAATGAGCAGAAAACGTTTCAGGTGTTTCATCTGGAATTCCTAACCCGGACAAGCCGGAAAAGCTTTAACCGTCGAGTATGCTGGGGTCTTTTACATTTATGGCGCTGCGAGCAATTCTGTTACTGTTTACCGAACCGGGTTATTTTCTTGGGCGTTTCTATTTGGAACCCAATTGTTGGAGCTATTTTCTCCAGCGTCCGAGCTTTTAGCTCGGATGTTCAAGCTCTGAGCTTGGGTTTCCGAGCCTTTAGCTCGGACATTCAAGCTCTGAGCTTGGGTTTCCGAGCTTTTAGCTCGAACATTCAAGCTCTGAGCTTGGGTTTCCAAGCTCTGATCTCGGACGTTCAAGCTCTGAGCTTGGATAACGGGCGAAAATCAGGGGGCGGCGAGCAATTCTTTTACTTTCTGCCAGACTGAGTCGAACATTGCGACGGTCAGCCTGCCGGTCAGGGTGTTTTGCTGGCTGGGGTGGTAGGAGCAGACTAACCAGTGTTCAGCCGCGCCCCCGTAGGGGGTGTTCGGTGGATCAGTGTTCAGTGGGTAGACTGCGCCATGGGAAAAGACAAATGAGGAACCGTGAACTGTGGTCGGGCGCAGGATCCGCAGGACTCTGTCGAAGGCGATGCGGCCCAGGACGACGATCACTTTGGGGCGGATGAGCGCCAGTTCGCGTTCGAGGTAGGGCTGGCAGTTGTCCATTTCTTCGGGCAGGGGTTTGTTGGCGGGCGGGGCGCAGCGGCAGACGGCGGCGATGTACATGTCGGTCAGGGTCAGGCCGTCGTCGCGGGAGAGGGGGCCGGCGGGGGCGGG
>JBARBA010000438.1:0-9361 GCA_049792555.1 Anaerolineales bacterium | reverse complement strand
CTGCCCCCTCGCCACGTTATCGCCGAGACGCAAGGTGGTGGTGGTGTTTTTCATTGCGCCGCCCACGTTGCTGTTCTCGCTCAATTCGAGTATCCAGCCATCCTGGGTAGCAATCGACGTGAGTGTGGCAATTTTGTTTACGGTATAGACCTGCCCGCCCGTGTAGGGCAGGCTGGCAAGTGAATTCCCGGCCAAATCGGTGATCGTTGCGCTGGCGGGTATATCCAGGCGAATGGCGCCGTTGCCCGAACCGGTTTTGACGTTGACCTTATACGTCGCACCCGAACCGCTGACACTGCCGATCGATGCGCCGGTCACACCGCTGGTGGTCAGGCTGAAATCGCCTGTGTCCACGCAGGTGACAGGCTCGGAGAATGTGACGATGAAACTTACGCTGACTGCGCTGGTGGGGCTGGGGTTGGCGCGCATGCTCGAAACCACAGTGGGGGCGGTGTTATCCACTTCATACGCGCCGATATCGCAATGCGCCCCTTGCGGACGGGGGACGCCGCGCTGGTCTGTGGCGGGGCAAACCGTATCGTCGCCCGCGTCGATGGCCGACGAACCGGCCAGCAGTGGGATGGTTTGCGTGAAGCCGCCATAATTGCCAAGTGGGCCGAGCATGGGTGATGTGGTGATGATGTTCGTGCAGGTGCTTCCTGCAGGGCAGCCGCCCTGGATGACACTGTCGCTTATGACGGAAGTAGCGCAGCTATTGGAAATCTGCGCCCCAGCGTTGCCCCAGAAAATCGTATTGCGGATGGTCGTCGAATTACTGACGAAGTTATACATCCCGCAGCCTTCACTTGCCGAATTACCGTTGAAGGTAACGTTTGTCAACGTCAGACCGCCTATTGTGTTGTTCATCCCGCCGCCAGATGTAGTCGCCGAATTGCCGCTGAAAGTGCTTAAATCAAACATCGGGCCAGTGTACATCCCGCCGCCTTCACTCGCCGAGTTGCCGCTGAAGGTGACATTCGTTAACGTCGGACTGCCCGCACCGTTGTACATCCCGCCGCCTCCATAACGCGCCGAGTTGTCGCTGAAGGTGACGTTCGTTAACGTCGGACTGCCCGCACCGTTGTACATCCCACCGCCGAACCCCATGTTAATGCTGGAGACCGCTGAGTTGTTGCTGAAAGTGACGTTCGTTAACGTCGGATTGCCGGAGTTGCTCATCCCGCCGCCGTTGGTTGCCGAGTTGCCGCTGAAGGTGACGTTCGTTAACGTCGGACTGCCACCGTTGAACATCCCGCCGCCGCGGTAGGTTGCCGAGTTATCGTTGAAGGTGACGTTCGTTAACGTCGGACTGCCCGCACCGTTGAACATCCCGCCGCCTTCGCCACCATTACCCGCCGTGATGGTGAAACCATCCAAAATTGCGCCGGTTGCGCCGGTGACCACGTGGTACGAATTATCGCTATTGCCCGCCGCGCCAATCTCGCCGCTCAAGATGGTAACGTTGGCTGTGAAATCGCGCTGGTCGCGCGCCGTTTCCGTCCCGGCGAATCCGCCATAAATGGACACGCTCTTGAGCTGAAAGGTGGCGGCGCGGTCTGTGCCTGTGGTCGGCTTGTGCGTCCCGGCGACCACCCAGATCTCGTCGCCGCTGCCCGCGTTGGCCAGCGCGGTTTGCAACGTGCAGGCAGTGACCCAACTGGCGCAATCGCCCGTGCCTGTTGCGCCGGGCACGGCATAGCGAATGGTTGCCGCCCGCACAGGCGTAATATTCAGGGCGCTAAAGGTCAGCGCGAGTATGGATACAACGACAAATAAAACAGATGAGATGCGAGAAACCGACTTGATTGTAAACATAAGAACCCTCCAGTCTGAAATGAAAAAGAATTTGAATACAACCGTTTCGATGTGTCCGCCATCCAGGCTTGTTTGTGCTATCCATCATTATACAGATTTGCGCACCTAAAAGGAATAGGCAAGTGTACTGAATTTGTGACGAGATTTCCATCGGCGGCCATCCGTAGGGGCGGGTCTCCCCTGAAGGCCAGACTGTCCCGCCTACCAGTGCCCGGTCAGGGGGAATGATGATCTTCGGCAAGGGAGACCCGCCCCTACGGCCACCCGGCGCGCATCCAAATTCGGGCGGGCCTCCCGTGAAGGCCAGGTCGTCCCGCTCACCAGCGCCCAGTCAGGGGGAATGACGATCTTCGGCAAGGGAGACCCGCCCCTACGGCCACCCAGCGCGCATCCAAATTCGGGCGGGTCTCCTGTGAGGGCCAGGCCATCCCGCCCACCAACGCCCGGGTGGTGAGAATGACCGCCTTCGGCGAAAACCCGCCCCTACCCCCACGCCTTTCTTAAAGTCAGGGCGTTTGTCCCAAATTGTGATAATCGAACCGCGAAGAAAATATTTTAAACTTCGTGTTCCTTCGTGAACTTCGTGGAGAAAAAGACTTTGCTACGAAAATAGATTTTCATCCTTCACTGTGAAGCCCTGATTTCATGCAACGTTAAGAAAAGCGCGCCCCTACCTCCGCCAAAGAATCCCCCTCAAAAACCTTTGACCTTTGGCGCTTCTACACGTACAATAATCCTGCCATGCAAAACTGCAACCTCACCTCCGGCGACCCGCTTCAACTGACCATCGCCGCCGACGCCCGTCTCACCACACCTGACTACGCCAACGACCACATCTGGGAAATGGACCTGGGCGGCGGCGACCCGGCTGCGCTGGGCCTGCGCACCACCTACGGCCTGCGCGCCCGGCTCATGCGCATCTTCCCGCGCTTCATCGAAAACGGCAAAGCCATCAACGACCCGGCCGAGTTTACCGCGCCGCCGCGCATCCATGCCCTCTATCCCAATTTCATCGAAGTCGCCTTCTCGCCCCTGCCTGGCGTGGACGTGACTGCCGAATACTGGATCCCGGCCTCAAACGTAGTCGTCGGGCGGCTGTCGATTGCCAACCACGCCGTCCTCCCGCGCGCCATGCACCTCGAACTGGTGGCCCAACTCATCCCGCTCGAAGGCCAGAGCATGGGCGCGCTCCAGCGCCAGTCGGTGGCCGTCCTGCAAGGCCAGGTCGAAGACCTGATCCCGGTGCTGTTCATCACCGGCGGCCCGCAGGCCGGCCCCGGCCCCTACCCCGCGCTGAACCTGCCGCTGGATATGCCCCCCGGCAACCGCCGCCAGTTCAGTTGGGCGCTGGCCGCCGCAAAAGACGAACAAGAATCGTTCGACCTGGCCCGCCGCAGCGCCGCCCGCCCGCTCGACGCCGAACGCGCGCGCATCGAACTGCTCAACGCCAGCCAGACGGTCGAAATCATCACCGGCGACCCCGATTGGAACATGGCCCTGGCCCTCAGCCAGAAAACCGCCTTCGGCCTGCTCACCGGCCCCTCGGAGCACCTGCCCAACATCTCCTTTGTGCTCTCGCGCCAGCCTGACCAGGGCTTCTCGCGCGCCGGCGACGGCAGCGACTACCCCTATTTATGGGACGGCCAGCCCTCCCTGAAAGCCTATTACCTGGCCTCCGTGCTGCCGGGCGCGCCGCAACTGGCGCGCGGGTTGCTGCAAAACTTCCTCAGCGTGCAGGAACAAGACGGCTTCATCGACTGCAAACCCGGCCTGAGCGGCCAGCGCGGACGCTTCATGGCCGCGCCTTACCTGGTCAGCCTGGGCTGGAAAGTGTGCGAAAACGGGCGCGACAAAACCGCCCTGGCCCAAATCTACCCCAAGCTTGCCTCCTTTTTCTGGGCCTGGTTCGCCCCTGTGCGCGACCAGGACCGCAACGGCCTGCCCGAATGGCAGCACCCGCTCCAGACCGGCTTCGAGGAAAACCCGCTCTTCGACGGCTGGCACACCTGGGCCATCGGCGTCAACATAAAGACCGTGCAAAGCCCGGCCCTCTCGGCGGCGCTCTACCGTGAAGCCCAACTCCTCATCCAAATGGCCGAAGCGCTGGGCCGCAGCTCCGACATCATTACCCTGAAAGCGCAGGCCGAAATCCTGCGCAAAGGCATCGAAGCCTGCTGGGACGCCGACGGGGCCTTCTACCGTTACGCCGACCGCGACACGCACCTCAGCCTGCCCGGCAAGACGGTGATGGAGCGAAAGGCCGAAGCCGCCATCGACCTGAAAAAAAACTTCAAACAGCCTTCCCGGCTGATCATCCGCATCCACGGCAAAGAAGAAGCGCTCAAACGCCCGCAAGTCTCCATCTTCGGCCAACTCGACGGTGAAGACCAACAGGAAAGCCTGAGTTCGCAGGATTTTGCCTTTAGCGCCAACGGGGCCGTAGCCACCAGCCGCAAAGTCTATACCGCCGTCACGCGCTGCGAGTTCGACGGCCTGGAAAAAGGCGACCGGGTCGGCATCCACACCGTCGACCTGACCGTCGCCGACCACACGCTGCTCACGCCGCTGTGGGCCAAAATCCCCACCGAAAGCGAAGCCCAGGCCCTGATCTTCCGCACCATCCTCGACGCGGAGCATTTCGACCATCCCTACGGCATCCCCGCCCTGCCGCGCGTGATAACCCGCGCCGCCGACCCCGTCTGCCTGAGCGTCCACATGGTCTGGAACCAGTTGATCGGCGAGGGCATGTTGGCCTACGGCTACCGCCGCGAAACGGCGCGCCTGGTGGCGCACCTGATGTCGGCCATCATCCCAAATCTAAAGCGTTCGCAGGCTTTTTATCGCAATTACCACGCCGAGACCGGCGCCGGCATGGGCGAACGCAACGCCCTGCACGGGCTGGCGCCCGTCGGCTTGTTCCTGCAAACGCTCGGCGTGGAAATCATCTCGCCGCTGCGCGTCCATATCAGCGCAGAAAACCCCTTTCCGTGGCCGGTTACAGTAAAATATAGAGGCCTGACGGTGACGCGCAACGTCGGCCAGACGGAAATCATCTTCCCCAACGGCCAGTCGGTGACGCGCAACGACCCGACCGACGCCGTGATTGCTTGCGACGAATGAAGTTCCCGACGATAAGGAGGCATCCGTATGACGGAATATCCCAAAATCCATGCTTTGATGACTGCAGTGGTGCAGGAACAGGATGCTGACCCCGCCATGCGCGCCCTGGAAAAGATCAACGTCCCGGTGGCGCACCTGGCCAGCGCCGGCGGTTTCCTGGGCCGCCGCAACTACACCTTCCTGATCGGCCTGCCCGACGGGCTGGAAGAACAAATCCTGAAAGTGCTGCGCGGCTCCTGCAGCCAGCGCGTGGAATACCTTGCCATGCCGCTGGAAGGTTCTCCCACGCCCATGCCCACACCCGTCCCGGTGACGGTGGGCGGGGCAACCATCTTCATCCTGCCGGTGGAACGTTTCGAGGAGTTCTAAGCCATGAAAATGATCATTGCCATCCTGAAAGATGATGATACCGACGCCGCGCTGCAAACCCTGACGACGGGCGGCCTGCGCGTAACGCGCGTGGCCTCCACCGGCGGGTTATTCCGCAAGGGCCGGACGACGCTGTTGATCGGCATCGAGGACGGGCAGGTGGACGCCGTCATCGAGATGCTGCGCAAGAGCACCACCCCGGCAGAAGAAGGCGGAAAGCGCGGCACCATCTTCGTCGTACCGGTGGACCGCTACGAACAACTCTAATATCATTTCAACAATCGGTGGTTGAGTAGACGGCGGTGCTATCCCGCCGCCGTATCGAAACCACCTGTCAACAACAATTTCCCCGAAATATTGAGATGATACCAACTCTAACCCTGGCAACCCATTCGTGACCGACATCCTGCTCAACGTGCATGTGGTCATTTTCAGCCTGTGCGACGACGCGCTCGAAGTGCTGCTCGCCCCCGGCCAAATCGACGCCTGGCAGTTGCCCGGCGAAGACGTCGACGCGCAAGAATCGCTTGAGGAAGCGGCGCTGCGCGCTTTTGCCGGTCAGATCGGGCGGCGCGAGGCCTACCTCGAACAGTTGTACACCTACGGCGACCCGGGGCGCGTCGCCGGGGCGCGCACCATCAGCGTGGTGTACTTCGCGCTGATCCCCTCGGATGTGCAGCGCTGCGCGTCGAGCGGGGAAATGCGCTGGTTCCGGCTCGACCAACTTCCTGCGCTGGCGCACGACCACGCGGAAATCGTCCAATACGCCCTGCGGCGGCTGCGTTACAAGATGGAATACAGCGCCGCCGGTTTCGAACTGCTGCCCGAAGAATTCACCCTGAGTCAATTACAGCACACCTACGAGATCATCCTGGGGGAAAATCTCGACAAACGCAACTTCCGCCGCCGCATCCTCGAAGCCGGCATCATCGAAGAGACCCCGCACCTGCGCGCGGGCGAAGGCCGCCCCGCGCGCCTGTTCCGCTACCGGGCCGACGCGGTGGCGGTGGTGAAGGCCAGACGGTTGTTCCCGTGACGAACCATCAAAAGCCTGCCGCCCATAGTGGGCAACCGCATTACAAAAACAACCCAAAACATCTTTGTCATATTCAGATGCGGAGGCTCCCCATGTTGGCGCAAACAGCCATCAAATGTGACGTTGAAGTCAAAAAGAACGGTCAGGTTGCATTCGACGTTCCCTTTCCTCCCGGCGCGCATGTGACGGTTTTCGTCGTGCAGGTCAACGAGCCATTCGATGATCTGGTGAATGCTGCCGAAAGCACGCTCGGCTTTTGGGACAACGCCCTGGATGACGAGGATTGGAGCAATGCCTGAGTAGGGAGATATCCTCCTTATGAAGGCACAACGATTGTTTCCGTAAGAAGTATCATCTCAATCATCGGTGGTCGAGCGGTGCCCTGAGCCTGTTGAAGGGTAGGCGGCGGCGTAGTTCCGCCGCCGTATCGAAACCACCTGTCAACAACAATTTCCCGAAATATTGAGCTAATACCGTAAGAAAATGAAATTCCCAGCCAAAAGGTTCCCCATGACCACACACATCCTGCTCATCGACTGCCCCGACGAAAAAGGGCTGGTCTACCGCATCACCGGCGAACTCTCGCGCCGCGAGTTCAACATCACCAGCAACCACGAATTCGTCGACGCCTCGACCGGGCATTTCTTCATGCGCACCGCCTTTGAAGGCAGCGCCTCGCCGCAAGGCGTGGTGGAAAATCTCAGACAGGCGCTGCCCGCTGAAGCAAACATCCGCCTGGCCCCGGCGGAGAAGCGACCGATCGTGCTGCTGGTCACGCGCGAGCCGCACTGCCTGGGCGACCTGCTGCTGCGCCACGCCTACGACGAGCTTCCGGCGCGCATCTGCGCCGTGGTTAGCAACCGCGACACGCTCGCGCCGCTGGCGCAAAAGTTCGGCATCCCCTTCCACTACGTCAGCCACGAGGGACGCGAGCGCGAAGAACACGAGCGCGAAGTCCTCGAAGCCATCGCTCCCTACCGGCCCGATTACCTGGTGTTGGCAAAGTATATGCGTGTGCTCACCCCGCAATTCGTAGCCCAATATCCCAACCGCATCATCAACATCCACCACTCCTTCCTGCCGGCTTTTATTGGGGCCAGCCCCTACCGGCAGGCCTTCGAGCGCGGAGTCAAGATCATCGGCGCGACGGCCCACATCGTCACCGACGACCTGGACACCGGGCCGATCCTGTTGCAGAACGTGCAGCCCGTCGACCACTCCTACAGCGCCGCCGATATGGCCCAGGCCGGGCGCGACATCGAGAAGATCGTCCTCTCGAAGGCGCTGAAACTGGTGCTCGAAGAGCGCGTCTTCCTGCACCATAACCGGGCGATTATTTTTGAGTAGACGCGATAGTCAGACCCCAATTTCTATCATTACACCGCAGGGTCCCAGAAAACCCTTAACCATGTCACTCCGGCGAACTCTCGCCCGGTTTCGGCGTCAAGTTGCCCGCGCTCAACGGCGAAGCGCCGCCGCAGAAGCTATCCGAGGCGCTGCTCTCCACCGGTGATGGGCGACTCACCATCACGGCCTGCCGCCCGGAGCAAATCTCGTTGATCGGCGATGGCGCGAAAGCCGTCGGCGCGGGCGGCAATATCACGGTTGGGAGCAGCAATCGCGTCGACGACCTGCAGCGCAAAGGGGGCAGGGGGTTTTTAAAATATGGCGGCGGTCAAAAGACCGCCGCCGGGCAAGTAAATTGCGTTTGATCTGTATGGGTGGAGCACGCACCTGCTTTTACAGCACGGGCAGCGGCCCGCCTGCCAACAAGCTCTCATACAACATTTCATACTGCCGCACGGCGTTATCCAGGCCGTGGAATTGGGCTTTGGCTACACTGGCCCGGCCCATTTCGGCCCAGCGTTCGGGCTGGCCCGCCAGCAGGTCGATGTATTTGGCGGCGTCCAAAGGGTCGCCCGGTTTGAATAAATAGCCGTTGACGCCCTCGATCACCAGTTCGGGCAGGGCCACGGCGTTGGCCAGCAGCACCGGGCGTCCGCAGGCCATGGCTTCGAGCGTGGCCAGGCTGAGCAACTCGGCCTCGCTGGGCATTACAAACACGTCCGCGCTGTTGAGCAGCACGTGCAAATCCTCGTTGGGAATAAAGCCGGTAAAGCGCACGCGCTCGCCAAGCTGCAGCTCGGCGGTCAGGGCCTGCAAACTTTCCAGCGCCGCGCCGCGTCCGGCAATCGCCAGTTGTACGTCGGCGCTTTGGATGTGCGCCAGGGCGCGCAGCAGCACGTCCAGCTTCTTCTCGCCGTCCACGCGGCCAACGAAAAGGAAAACCTTCTTGTTGGGGTCCAGCCCGTAGCGCTCGCGGCAGGCGCGCCGGTCAATCGACAGGTCGGGGTGAAAGCGGCGCAGGTCGATGCCGCACGAGACCGGGAAAACCGGCACGCGCAGCCCGTGTTTGCGGATCAACTCCGCCGCGTTTTTCGACTGCGCCGTGGCAATGTCCACCCGGTTGTAGACTTCCATCATCCAGCTCCAACCGATCCAATTAAAAAGGGGTTTGACGCTTGCCAGCCAGGTAATGTAAGAAGCCAGGTTTTCGGGCATAAAATGATTGGTGGCAACCAGCTTGATTTTGCGTTGCCGCGCCGCCCCCACAATGAAACGGCTCAAGGGGTAGTGATCCTGGATATGCACAATCTCTGGCCGAAAGGTATCGAAAATAGCTCGAACGGCCTTGCCGGGCAAAGGCGAGAAAAAAGCGTCCTGGTGCCATAGCTTCATGCTGACCGACTTGACCGCCTCGACCTGCACGCCGTTGCGCTCTGTGTGGTAAGCCTGAACCTTTTCGGAGGGGACGGCCACGTATACCTGGTGACCGCGCTGCGCCAGCCCTTCGGCCAGATTAACGGTGAAAATTGCCTGTCCGTTCAAGGCCGGGTAATAGGTTGTTCCTGTAATAAAAATACGCATGGGAGACTTCCTTTGGGCTAGGGTTCATCGCTGGAAGCTGACGTTTCATCTTCTTCCACTTGTTCTTTGGTGATACGCCGCCCCATCCAGAGC
>JBARBA010000437.1:0-5618 GCA_049792555.1 Anaerolineales bacterium | reverse complement strand
GTGCCGGTGGATTTGGTCGCGCAGCCAGGAAAGCAGGCTGGAGAAATCGCCGCGACGGATCTGGTCGTCAAGATCGGGGTTGGCGGCTTTGAACGTTTCCCACAGTTGGGCTGAGATCAGGTTGCCGAGGGCGTAGGTGGAGAAGTAGCCGAACATGCCGCCGGACCAGTGAATATCCTGCAAAACGCCCAGAGCGTCGTTGGGTGGAACGATGCCCAGATAGTCTTTCATGCGGGCGTTCCAAGCTTCGGGCAGGTCTTTGATGGCAAGCTTGCCTTCGACCATGGCAATTTCGAGTTCGAGGCGCAGCATGATGTGCAGGTTGTAGGTGGCTTCATCGGCTTCCACGCGGACCAGCGAGCGCTCGACTTTGTTGATACCCTTGTAAAATTTTTCAAGGCTGACGTTTCCAAGTTGGGCAGGGAACAGCCCTTGCAGACGCGGATAGAAATGCTCCCAGAAGGGCAGCGAGCGGCCCACCAGGTTTTCCCACATGCGGCTTTGCGATTCGTGGATGGCGAACGACGCGCCGCTTTCGAGCGGGGTGCGCGACCAGGTGGGGCCGATGCCCTGCTCGTAGAGCGCGTGCCCGGTCTCGTGTGTGGTGCTGAAAAAACCCGAAGCGCCCAGCCCTTTTTCGAAGCGGGTGGTGATGCGCACGTCATTGATGCCATTCGATTGGGTGAAGGGGTGGGTGGACCTATCCTGGCGGCCACGCTCCCAGTTAAAGCCGAAAGCAGTCGCCACTTCGACGCCAAAGTCCCACTGGGGCTGCTCGTCAAAATCGAGATGCAGGAAAGAATCGTCCACCTGGGGACGGGAGGCAATGGCCTGGACCAATTCCACCTGCTGCGGGCGCAAAACGTCGAAAATGGCCTTGACTTCGGAGGTTTTCATTCCCGGCTCGAAATCATCGAGCAATATATCGTAGGGATGTTCCGCCGGCGGGAAGAACGAGACGTAACGATGACCCAGGTCGACGATTTTCTCAAGGTGCGGGCGGAAGAGCAAAAAGTCGGATTTGGCCCTGGCTTCCATCCAGGCTTGTTGCGCAACAGTCGTCGCTTGCGCAAACTCTGCCACAAACTCGGATGGGACACATGTTTTTTTATCGTAATCGCGCGCAGTGACTGTAATCAGGCGGTATTCGTCGCTGTCGTGGTCGAGGCCACCGGCCCATTTTTTTAGGTCGTCGAGCAGGCTGCCCATCTCGGCAGAGGTGAACTTCTGGTGCATAATGGCGCTGATCGTGGCAAGCTGCTGTCCACGTCCTTCTGAGCCACCAGCGGGCATATAGGTCTGCTGGTCCCAGCCTAGTAACGCAATGATGTGGTTCAGGTCTGCGATTTCGCCAAGCAGGGTTTTGAATTGCTGAAGTTTGTCTTCCAAAATTTTCTCCTTTAAAACCTGTTATCCACGAAGGTCACGAAAAGCACGAATATCTTTAAAAAGAAATAGCGCAGGCGTTTTCAAACGCCTGCGCTATTTTATCTCTTTATTAGGCTACTTTCCAGCGCAGTTGTTTCCCAGCGAGGGCTGCCAGGATTTCGGTGGCGATATCGTCGGCGGCGCGGGCCTGGGCCTCAACCGTCTGCGCGCCAATGTGCGGGGCGCAAACCACGTGGGGGTGCATCACCAGGTCGGTGGTGCCGGGCGGTTCGGCGACGAACACGTCCAGGCCGGCGGCGGCCACTTTACCGGAATTCAGGCCTTCGAGCAGGGCGGCTTCGTCGATGACGCCGCCGCGCGCTGCGCAAACGATGCGCACGCCGGTCTTCATGGCGGCGATGGCTGCGGCGTTGATCAAATTCTTTGAATCGGGTGTGAGCGGGATGTGCATGGTAATCACATCAGATCGAGCGTACAAATCTGCGAGCGAAACAGGTTCGCCGCCGCGCTTCTTGATTTCGTCTGCCGGGATGAGCGGGTCGTAACCGATCACATTCATGCCAAAAGCGACAGCGCGTTTGCCGACTTCTGCGCCAATGCGCCCGAAGCCAATCACGCCGAGGGTCTTGCCAAACAATTCGGCGCCTTCGAGTTCCTTCTTGATCCATTTGCCGGCTTTCATGGTTGCATCGGCGCGCGGAATTTCACGCGCGATGGCCAGCATCAGTCCGAAGGCTAACTCGGCTACGGCGACGCTGGTTGCAGTGGGGGAATTGACCACCGTTACACCATGCGCTTTTGCCGCGACTAAATCGATATTGTCCACACCGACACCTGCCCGGCCAACCACCTTGAGGGATTTGGCGGCTTCGAACACGGCGGCGGTGACTTTCGTCCGTCCGCGTACGATAAGCGCGTCATATTCGGGGATGGCTTTGAGCAAATCATCGGGGGTAATACCGTTGCGATCATCCATCTGGGCCGAAGCGCGCAGAATGTCGAGACCGCCTTGATCCAAACCGTCTGTAACAAGTATTTTATTCATAGCCAGATTTTACACTAAATGTTGTGAATTTAAGTACAAAGTATAAAGAGAGGATGAATTGCACTATTCTGTATGTGACAAATTTCACAATTGAGATTGCCAACTCGCAATTGGAGTTTGAACACAAAGGGTGGTTTAGGGCGGCAGGCAAGGCGGTAAATCTTTCCAAGCCGGGCACTTTGCGTCTTTATTCCCATTTGATACAGCCGCGCGCCTTTGTCCATGCAGCAACGCGGAATAGCTGTTTGCTACTGCCCCGCTCACGGCATGGTGGTGTGGCCAGCATGAGCAGATTCGGGAGCGGACAGGAATCGGATAAGCGGACGTGTGCCCGTAGGGTGCGTGCCCGCCAACGTTTGGCAAACATCTCATTTTCATAGCAGACACGTATCTTCTCAAAATTTGGGGGGAATTGTTCTTACAGGTGGTTTCGATACGGCGGCGAGACAGCATCGCCGCCTACTCAACCACCGATTATTGAGAAGTTACGCAGACACCATGTTTGGCAACACCCCCAAAAATAAAAATTGGGGGCGGAGTGTAAGGCGGAATCAATTCCGCCCTACGTTATTTTTAGATCAGCGCACCGATGCAAATTATCGGCGAGGCGATTGAAAACCGGGCGATAAGTGGCCAAGAATGCTATAATCGCGCTACCTGGGTCAGGCAGAATCATGGCCCAGAGACTTTCGCGGAAGAAAAAGATGACATCATCGCAAATTCCAATATACGGGCTGGCGGTGGGGGGATTTGTTCTTCTCGCACTCCTGTTGATCTACTTTCTATCCATCTCACGGCAACTCTGGCGCAAGCAGGCAATCGCTACGGGGCAAAACCACCTTACAGACGGTTTCCTGGCCCGCTTCAGCGACCTTTCGGCGTCTTCTGCGCCTGAGCCGGCAGGTTTGGATGCAGGCGAGGCCGATCGCCCGGCTCAGGTTCTGAACCGGAAATGGCTGGGGATTTTGCTGCTGGCAGTCGTCATCGCCATTGGCGCAGAACTCAGCCTGATTGCGCTCCTGAATAACGATGGGGATGCGAATATTCAGGCGCCCATGCTGGGCTTTCTGATTGCCGGCGCGCTTTTTGTTTTGGTTTGTCGAAAAGTGGAAGTCATCTCGTTGCCCGCACCGTTCAAAGCCATCCTGCCTGAGATACGGGGTCCGTCAGTCACCTTGTGGTTTACCAACCTCGGCTTGAGCCTTGTCATCCTGAGTACTATTGACGTTGATTTGCCAAACTCGACCAACTACCTGGTTTTGGGCGCATGGTTTGTCAACATCCTGCTTTTCTGCTGGAATGTTTTTCAACTGGCGCATGTTTCCCTGCCCAGCCGGGATGCCGTCAAGGAATGGTGGCGCGCCCACCGTTTGGAAGTGCTGGTACTGGCCTTAATTGGCCTGGCCGCCCTCCTGATCCGCACGATTGGTCTGGAGACTTATCCCTTTGCATTTGCCAACGATGAGGCCGAGGTGGGAAACGAGGGCTTGAACATTCTTGGGGGCGTCAGAACAGCCTTTTTCGCCATTGGTTGGTCCGGCCAACCGGTGCTCTCCTTCCTGCCCGCAGCGATCGCGATAAAACTGTTCGGCAACACGGCATTTGCGGTGCGGCTGATCGGCGCTTTGCAGGGAACGCTGACCGTTATCTTCCTATATTTGCTGGCCCGCGAAGCTTTTGACCGCACTACGGCTGTTTTCGCAGCCTGCCTGCTCACAGCGTTGCCCTGGGAGGTGCATTTCAGTCGCCTGGGTGTGATGAACATCAGCGATTCGTTTTTCTCAGCCGGCGTGTTGTGGCTTACGTATCGGGCGCTGCGCCGCGGAAAATATCTCGATTACCTGGCAGCCGGTCTGATGACCGGAGCAGCTATTTACACCTATCTGGGCAGCCGTCTGGCCATTGCAATGGCAGTCGGTGTGATTGGATATGCCGCGCTGCGCCAGCGCGATTATTTGCGCACGCATTTTCGCCACCTGGCAATCCTGATCCTGGCATTCCTGATCGTTGCCTCCCCGATGATGCTTTCTTTTTCCCATCATATCGACGAGTTTCTGGGGCGTGCGAATGAAACAGGTCTCCTGGCAAATGGAAAACTGGCGCGAGACGCTGCCGATGCCGGCATGTCGCCATTGGACTTTTTGATCAGACAAGTCCGGGTCTCCACTACTGTTTATATAGCGACGCCAGCCGGCGACAATTTTTTTGGTTCGAGCAAACCTTACTTGAACTGGTGGACTGCCATTTTCCTGGTACTCGGAATGGCCTACGCTTTTTGGCATATCAAACAGGTCCGCTACATCATGCTGGTGGGCTGGTTTTGGGCGCCTCTCTTGCTTGGCAGCGCATTAACCGCCGGGCCACCCAACCATCAACGCATGCTTGGCGCTGCGCCGGCCCTGGCCTTGATTGTGGCGCTTGGCTTGTGGAAGCTCGCGCAAGCCTTTCAACTTACTTTCCCACGCTTGTCGATGCGCTGGCTTCTGGTGATTTGCATGGCAATCGTTGCCTTCACAGCCTGGCAAGACCTCGACTTTTACTTTGTGGGCGACTACCGCACGAATCATGAATTCGAAATCGCCGGCAATGAAATTTCTTACGAGGTCGGCCTGCGCGCCGGCGCGCTAGGCCCGAACTATCGTTTATTCTTGATTGGCGAAGCGGATGTATTTGCCATATTCGCCGATTTTCACTACCTGGCCCCTTATACGGACATTGAAGACTTCAACACAGTCAACCCGGAAACCATTGCCAACCTGCCGCGCGACCGCGGGATTCTCTTTGTTGCCATCCCCGCCAAGGTTGACGAATTGAAAAAGGTAGTGCAGCAATTACCCGGCGGAACATGGACGGCAGTACCGCGCGTGACACAGGAAGGTGTTTCTTATTACTCCTATCTTTTGCCGGGTCCATCCACCACTCCATAGCAGTCAACGAAAGAGCTTCCATGGATAACAATCTATTATTAATCATGTGGGCCGTTATCGTTGTCGCAACGCTCGGCCTGGACACCGGGGCATACCTTCTCCTGCGCACCGAGTGGAAAAAGAGCGGCGTGCTGCCTCCAACCGGGAAATGGCTGGGGATTCTGCTGCTGGCAGTCGTCATCGCCATTTGCGCCGAACTCAGCCTGATCGCGCTCCTGAACAACAATTTGGATGCGGATATTCAGATACCCATGCTG